>DASWWB010001189.1:0-3348 GCA_036406115.1 Herpetosiphonaceae bacterium | reverse complement strand
GCCGAGCCCGGCCGCCTGCCAGCAGAGCAGCCCGCAGCCAACAGCCGAGGAGACCAGATAGGACAGGCTGGCCGTCGCCAGCGCGCGCCCGGGCGGGCCGAGAGCCGCCAGCAGCAGCCCGGCGCCCAGCAGCCCCGTGCGGAACAGCAGCGCCAAGATCGCCCGCCGCTCGGCGTGGTGGGCGATCAGCGTCCAGGTGCAGAGCAGCTCGATCAGCATCAGGCAGCTGACCGGCGCCATCAGCAGCACGGCGCCGCTGGCGGCCAGATAGGTGTCGGTGTAGAGCGCCTGGAGCGCCGACGCCGGAAACACCGCCAATCCGACCGCCGCGCCGAGCGCCAGCAGCGCCAGCGGCCCGCAGAAGGCGCGGAAGGTCGCGGCGGCCTCGGCGGCGGCGCCGGTCGCCACCAGCGCGCTGAGCTGGGGGTAGAAGACGCTCACGATCGACGCGCCGAGGATCAGCGGCGCCATCTGGGTCAGGGTCAGGCTGGCGGACAGGAGCCCGGCGGCGTCGTAGTGGCGGAAGGCGCCCAGCACCAGGCTGCCCAGCGTGTTGAAGATCATGCTGCACAGGCTGACGAGGTAAAGCTGCAAAGCGCCGGCGCCCGAGCGCCGGACCCGGCTCAGGTCGATCAGCGGCCGGCGCGGCCAGCCGGGCGCCGCCAGCAGCACCAGCCCGACGCCCGCCAGCAGCGACAAGCCCTGAGAGATGCAAAACAGGCCCAGGATGTCCTCGACCCGCCCGCCGCCGCCGGCCGCCAGCAGCGCCAGATAGGCGATTGGCTGCACGCAGAGCATCGCGATCACCGAGCCCAGCCGGTTGAAGCCGCGCAGCACGCCGACCATGAAATCGGCGGTCATCGACAGGGCGCCGGCCACGCCGACCAGCGCCGGCAACGGCTGGCCCATCGCCAGGCCGTAGACCGCCAGCGCCGCGATCAAGCCCGCGCCCGAGCCGATCCGCGCCGCCAGCAGCGCGTAGAAGGCCTGGCGCGCCTGGTCGCGCTCGCCCGTGGCCCGGAAGCCGCCGATGTCGCGCATCGCCTGGTCGGTCAGGCCGAAGCCGCCCAGCAGCGTCGCCAGCAGGTACAGGCCCATCAGATAGGAGAACTCGCCGTAGGCGCTGGCCGAAAGCGCGCGGGCGATCGACACGCCGGCGACGGCGTTGAGCCCCATCACCAGGACGCTCGCCAGCGTCAGGCCGATCGGAATCCAGGAGCTGTGGCGCCGCTCGCTCACCCGCTCACCCGCGCCCGGCGGCGACGGGGGCGCCATGCAGGACCTCCTCGCACCACAGCTGGAGCATCAGGAGGGTGGAGATTTTGTGGCTGTCAAGCTCGTCGCCGGCGGCGCAGCGCTCGTAGACCGCCCGCACGCCGGCGGGATCGAGCACGCCGGCCGCCCGCACCCGCTCCTCGCTGAGCAGCTGGTCGGCGAAGGGCCGCAGCCTGCCGCGCAGCCAGCCGTACTGGGGCGCGGCGAACGGCCGCTTGGCCCGCGCCAGGATTTCAGGCGGGATCAGATCGGCGAAGGCTTGGCGCAGCAGATATTTCTGCTCCGGGCCGCGCAGCTTGCGCCGCACCGACAGGCCGAGCGCCAGATCGACGACCGTGTCGTCCTGGAACGGCACCCGCGCCTCGACCGAGGTCGCCATGCTCATGCGGTCCAGCCGGTGGTTGAAATGCTCGCCCACCCACAGCCGCAGGTCGGCGAAGGCGAATTGCTCCAGCAGCCCGCCGCCGGCCTGCGCGAGGATCGGCGCGATCAGCCCGTCCAGCGGGTCCGGCGCCGCCGCGCCCAGCAGCTGGCTGATCTCATCCGGCTCGAACTTGCCGTAGATGGTGCGGTAGCGCTCAAGCGGGCTGGCGCGCAGCTTGCGCCGCAGATCGTCGGCCTTGGCGCCCAGGTCGCGGCCGCGGAACGCCGAGCTGAGCAGCGGCAGCGCGGCGCCGAGCAGCGGCAGCCGCTCGTAGGTCTGGAGCCGGCGCAGCCCGCGATACCACGAGTAGCCGGCGAACAGCTCGTCGCTGCCGTCGCCGGTCAGCACCACCTTGACGCCGTGCTGGCGCGCCAGCTGGCAGAGCAGGAAAATCGAGACAAACGACAGCTCCCAGACCGGCTCGTCCAGCGCCTGGGTCAGCTGGCGCAGCGCGCCCTCCAGGTCGAAGCCGTCGTCGACGATGATTTCGTGGTGGACGGTGCCGATCCGCTCGGCGGCCAGCGCGGCGTAGCGGCGGTCGAGATTGTAGGCGTCGTCGACTGGCGCGTCGCGCTGCTCGAAGCCGATCGCGAAGGTGTTGAGCGGCTGGCCGTGGTGGCGCTGGGCGACGGCGGTGACGATCGTCGAGTCGATGCCGCCGCTCAGCAGCACGCCCACCGGCACGTCGCTCATCAGCTGGCTCTTGACGGCCTCCTCGATCACCCGGCGCGTCTCGGCGACCAGCTGATCGTCGGAGGGCGGGGCGCCGGGCTCGGCGCGGTAGCCGCCGCTCCAGAACGGCTCGACCCGCGCCTGGCCGCCCTCGAAGACGAGCATGCAGCCGGCCGGCAGGCGCCGCACCTCGCGCAGCAGGCTGTGGGGCGCTGGCACGTAGCCGAGCGTCAGATAGAGCCGCAGCGCCGCCGGATCGATCTCGCGCGAGACTTCGGGCAGCGCCAGCAGCGCCTTCAGCTCCGAGGCGAACAGCAGCCGGCCGTCGCGGATCGCGTAGTACAGCGGCTTGATGCCCATGCGGTCGCGGGCCAGCACCACCCGCTGGCGGCGCCGGTCGTGGATCGCGGCGGCGAACATGCCGTTGAGCCGGGCGAAGCAATCAAGCCCATGCTCCTCGTACAAGTGCAGCAGGGTCTCGGTGTCGGTGCGGGAGCGATAGGCGTAGCCGGCGGCCTCCAGCTCGCGCCGCAGCCCGAGGTGGTTGTAGATCTCGCCGTTGTAGGCGAGCGTCACGTCGCCGGCGGGGTTGGCCATGGGCATGTGGCCGGCAGGCGACAGATCCAGGATGCTCAGCCGCCGCGAGGCGAAGCCGACCGCCTGGGCGCCGTCGTCGGCGATCCACAGCCCGTCGTCGTCAGGGCCGCGGTGCCTGATGGCGCCCGACATTGCCTCAAGCTGGCGCGGGTCGATCCACCCGCCGCGCCGCACAATCCCCACGATGCCGCACATACAATCCCTGCCTTCCGCCTGGGGTGATACAAAACAGCCGGCGCCGGGCTAGGCCGCGCCGATCAGCTGGCGCATCAGCGCCAGGTAGCGGTCGGCGGCCCGCCGCCAGGTCCACTGGCCGGCGTAGGCTTTGCGGGCGGCCCGCTCCGCCGCGCCGCCCCGGGCCAGCGCGCTGTCGATCGCCG
>DASWWB010001188.1:0-15270 GCA_036406115.1 Herpetosiphonaceae bacterium | reverse complement strand
GCGCCGTCGCGCCTTGACGTTTGGGGCGTGCGCCGCTTATTTGCTGAGCAGCGGCAGATAGTTTTTGCGGTCAAGCGTCGGCGGCGCGGTGGGCGTGGCGAGGCCGCAGCCGCCGGTGTCCACCGCCAGCGACCAGCTGTTCAGGCTGCCGCCGTCCTGGTTGGCGTCGTCGCTGATGGGGAGAATCCAGACACCCTTGGGGGTTTCGCCGGCGAAGGCCGCGAGCGGCTCCTTGGGGACGAGCGGGCTGGCGACGACATTGTTGGCATTCTGGGTCGTCACGTTGAGATCGAACAGCATGTCCTGCATCCCCGACACTGTCAGCGTGCTGGTGATGACGGCGCTGTCGGCGATGGCGCGGTTCTCGGTCTTTTGGAAACTATTGGTTTGGGCGACGCATTGCGGCGGGACGTTGGCGCCGAAAGGGGCGGGCTGGGCTGCGAGGCTGGTGGCGGTAAGTCCGGAAGCATTGCGTTGGGAACCGATAACAGCGATGCTTTCAAGAATGACGGCGACTGCCCAGAGCCGGCGGAAAGGACTCACGTGAGCCTTCTTGCTCGCCGCTGCTATGCGCGAATACAGCGGATTGGGGTTTGCAGTTGGCGGGGATCGGAGCCAGCATACTCCCAAATTCCGGTGAATCCAATCAGCGCGCCTGCCAGCGGGCGTAGATCGAGGTGGAGATGAGCCGCCCGCCGGACTGCTCGCGCAGCACCTGCTCGCCGGCGCCGAGCCTGCCTGGCAGGCCGCCCAGCGTGTCGCCGAGCGCGTTGGCCAGCATCAGGGCCGAGGCCTGGATATTGTAGGTCGTGACGAGCCAGAACAGCGGCTCGGGGGTGAGCAGCTGGCGGCACTCGGCCAGCAGCTGGGGGAAGGATTCGTTGAACTGCCAGACCTGGCCCTGGGTGCCGCGGCCGAACGCCGGCGGGTCCATGATGATCCCGTCGTAGCGCGAGCCGCGCCGCGCCTCGCGCCGGACGAACTTGAGGGCGTCGTCGATGATCCAGCGGATCGAGTCGGGCGGCAGGCCCGAGGCCTGCTGGTTGGCTTTGGCCCAGTCGACCGACGGCTTGGAGGCGTCCAGGTGGACCACCTGGGCGCCGGCCTTGGCGGCCGAGACCGAGGCCAGGCCGGTGTAGGCAAAGAGATTGAGCACCCGGGGCGGCATGGCTCGGGCGCGGATCAGCTCCGCCGCCCAATCCCACTGCGGCGCCTGCTCGGGGAACACGCCGACGTGGCGGAAGGGCGTCAGGCTGGCGCGGAAGCTCAGGTCGCGGTAGCGCATCGCCCACTGCTGGGGCACCGGCCGCTGCTGGCGCCAGTTGTCGCCTTTGCCGCCCTGGTGCTCGAAGACCGCGTCGGCCCGGGCCCACTCGCGCTCGGGCAGCTGCGGCGCCCAGATCGCCTGCTGTTCGGGGCGGACCACCGTGACCGGGCCGAAGCGCTCCAGCTTTTGGCCGTGGCCGCTGTCGAGCAGCGCGTAGTCCTGCCACTGGTCGGCGGCCAGCAGCTCCAGGGTGTCGATCATGGCGCCGGCTCCTCGCTGGCGGGCTCCCAGCCGTTGCGCAGATAGATCCCGCGCACCTTGGGCCAGAGCAGATAGGCGCTGGCGATCGCGATGAACAGCAGGGCGAAACCGATCGAGGCGCCGCTCAGGGCCGCGTCGCTGATCAGGCGCATCGTGCTGAGGGCGAACATAATCAGGGTGGCGAACCAGGCCCAGCGGTAGAGCTTCCACAGGCCCCAGCCCAGGATCACGAGGTAGATCGTCATCAGGGCGGCGATGTCGCCGGGGACGGGCTCCTGGGTGGTGGCGAGGGTGGCGACGACCACCAGGCCGGCGGCGGCATAGAACAGCAGCGACAGGAGCATGATGCCGCGCGGCGTCTTGGCGCGCCGCAGCGCCGCCTCGGCCTGGTCGTGCGGGAGCGATTCCTCGGCCACTACGGTCCCTCGTTGACTTTCTTGAGGATGATCTGGTCGATCACCCACTCGACCGGGGCCTTGTCATCGGTGAAGACCCGGGTCTCGTCGGTGGGCTGCCACTCGCGCAGCGGCAGCTTGTAGCCGCCAGCCAGCGCCGACTCCATCACCTGGCGCAGGACGGGATCGCCCATCCGCTCCATGTTGGCGCGGAAATTGGCGACGCCGTCGCCCTCCTCGGTGACGCCGATCAGCATCGTGTTGAAGCGGCTCGGCACGTCGATCATATAGACGTGGGCGAACTCCGAGCGCATGGTGCTGGCCAGCACATTCGCCAGCCGGTAGTCGCCGTCCGGGCTGCCGGCGTTGACGACCGCCACGCCGCCCGGCTTGAGGTGCTCGCGCACGGTGCGGAAAAACTCGCGGGTCGTGAGGTGGAAGGGGATGTAGGGCTGCTTGTAGGCGTCCATGCCGATGATGTCGTATTTCGCGGCGGTCGTCTCCAGGAAGACCCGGCCGTCGGCGACGTGGGTGACGAAGTTGGGAAACTTCGGCGCCTCGCCGCGCTGGCGGAAATACTCGGTGTCCTGCATCGCGAAATACTCGCGGCCGAGCTGGGCGATCTCGCCGTCGATCTCCACCGCGTCGACGACCGCCTCGGCGCCGTAGGCGTGGAGGAACTGCTTGGGCACCGAGCCGGCGGCCGAGCCGATCATCGCCAGGCTGGTGACGGTTTTGGGATCGCGGTTGGCGATCACGTAGGGCGCCACGTTGTAGTAATCCCACGGGCCGCTGGTGAGCAGATCGGCCAGGTTGTTGGTCTCGGCATAGCGCGGGTAGTAGATCGAGTGGATCGCCTGACCCTCGTTGAGCACCAGGCCAATCATATCGCCCTGGCCGGCGGTGGCGCGGCGGACAATCTGGATGTAGTTGTAGGCCGAGTCGTCCTCGACGATCAGCTCGCAGCCGCCGCAATCGGCCTGCTTGATCGTGCCGAGCGGCACGAAGGCCAGGATGCCGACGCCCAGGATGCCGGCGGCGGCGCCCAGCGCCATTTTGCGCCGGCGCTCGATCCACAGGCCGGGCAGGGAGATCAGCAGCAGGCCGGCGGCGAAAATGTAGATGGTGGCGGCGGTGCCGAAGGCCGGGATCAGCAGCAGCACCGGCAGGAAGGTGCCGAGGATCGAGCCCAGGGTCGAGAGCGCCGACAGGTTGCCCGCCGATTTGCCGGCGTCGGCCACGTCGCGCATCACCAGGCGGATGGCGAAGGGGCTGACCATGCCCAGCAGCGTGACCGGCACCGCGAACAGCGCCAGCACGCCCAGCAGCGAGCCGAAGAAGACGCCGACCGAGTACGAGGAGAAGGCCTCCAGCGACCAGCGCAGGATCGGCTGCGACAGGAACGGGATGATTGCCGAGAACAGGCCGGCGACCGCGATCACGGTGCAGAGCGTGCCCAGCTGCGGCCGGCGGTCGGCGAGCCTGCCGCCCAGCGAGTAGCCGGCGGTCAGGTACAGCAGCGTCAGGCCGATCACGTTGGCCCAGATCAGCTGCGAGGTGCCGAAGTAGGGCGCCAGCAGCCGCGAGGCGGTCATTTCAATGCCCAAGGTGCAGATGCCGGCGCCGAACACCAGCACCATCAGATAGCGACGAGCGATCACACGGGTCCTTTCACGCGAACGCCGTGGCTGCGGCCCGGAGGCGCGCCACGGCGGAGGGGTGGGGCTGCGGCGCTACGCTGCCGCTGAATTGATCACCTGTTGCAGCACTGACAGCAACAGGTAGGCGATCAGCGGCGAGATATCGAGCATGCCCAGGTTGGGCACGAGGCGCCGGATGGGTTGGAGGATCGGATCCGTGATTTCGCCCAAGATCCGCGAGGCGGTCCACTGGCCCATCGGATCGATGAACGACAGGATCACGCGGCCAAGGATCGCCAGTTCCAAGATTGTAATCAGGAGATTGAAAAAAACGGCAATCGTTTCCATCGCCATCCCCGCTAGCACACAGCCATTCTGCCGGAATTATATCATAGCTTCCCGGAGATGGTCTGGCAGCCGCCGACATGCTTGGCGGCGGCTGCCGGGCGAGGGGCGCCGCCTACTGGCCGCGCAGCGCCAGCGGGGCGTAGGTCCGCCGGAACGAATCGAAGGCGTACAGCTCGATTTTCTCGTCTTCGTCGTGGTCCGCCAGATACACTACCTGGCGCATGGCCGGCGTGAGCGCGAAGCTCGGCACCAGCGGGCTGATCGCGGCCACGTTGCCGCCCGCCACCGAGGCCCCGTCGAGGCGCGCGGCCTGGCCGCCGTTGATCGGAACCTGGTAGAGATTGATCGCGCCGTCGGCGGCTGCGGTGGCGCGGAACACGACCGTCTCCCCGTCGGCGCTCAGCTGATAATCAAGCACGTCGTTGATCGCGGCCGGGTTGAGCTTGGTGCGCGTCTGCCCCAGGAGCCCGATGCTGTACAGCTCGAATTTCTCGTCGGTCTGCTCGTCGGAGCGATAGACGGCGCGGGCGCTGGCGGCGTTGATCTTGAAATCGGTCACGTCGCCGTCGGCCTGGATTTGCGCGCTGTTGAGCCGGAACGCGCCGGCCGATCCGTCGCCTGCCACGCTGAACAGCTCGACCCGCCCCTCGGCCACGCCGTCGGCGAGGAACAGCAGGCGGCTGCCGTTCGGCGCCATGGCGAAATCGGTCACGTCGCTGTCGGCGTTGGAGGTGCCGACGCTGGCGAGGACGGGCGTCCCGCCGGTCTGCGGCACGCGGAACAGCTCGTATTGGTCGTCGGACTGGCCGTCGGCGAGGAACAGCACGTCGGGGCTGCCCGGGACGAAGGCGAACTCAAGCACGTCGCGGTCGGCGCCCAGCGCGCCGCTGAGCTTGGTCGGGAAAACGCCCGGCCCTTCGAGCGGGCCGCTGAACAGCTCGGCCTTGCCGTCGGTCTCGTCGCCGATAAACACCGCCCGCTGGTCGTTGGGCGCGATCGCGAACTGCGACACGTCGCCGGTCGCCGGCAGGTTGCCGCTCAGCCGGCGGCGGTTGGTGGCGTTAGGCTCGACGCTGTAGGCATCGGTCCGCTCATCCACCTCCTGGTCGCCGCGATAGATCAGATAGGCGCCGCTGGCGCTGTAGGCGAAGCCGTTGATGACGCCGCCCGCCGGCAGCGCGACGTTCAGGCGCACGCTGGAGCCGGCGAAGGTGTTGATGAACAGCTCGTTATCGCCGTCGACCAGCGCGTCGGCCAGATAGGCCACGCTGGAGCTGTCGGGCGCGATGGCGAATTGCAGGACGTTGCCGCCGGCCACGAGGGCTTGGCTTAGCCGGACCGGCGCGCCGCCGCCGATGGGGGCCGCGAACAGCTCGAACTGGCCGGCGGTGTTGTAGCTGGCGCGATAGATCACGCGCTGGCTGTCGGGCGAGATCCTGAAATCGACCACGTCGCCGTTGGCGGGGAGGGGCGCGTTGAGCCGGACCGGCGCGCCGCCGCCTATCCGCACGCTGAACAGATTGGCGACCGCGTCCAGCTCGTCGTCGGCGCGATAGACCACATACGCGCCGTCGGGGCTGACCGCGAAGTTCAGCACGTCGCCGGCGACCGTGAGCGGCCCGCTCAGTTTGATCGTGATCGCGCCCGCCGGCATGGCCCCGGCGCAGAACCAGGCGACGGCAACGGCCGCGGCCACCCAGCGAAACACCTGTCGCGACATAGCCCTCCATCCTTTCTGCCTAACGCAACATGCCAGAATGGATGGAGGGTAGCACGCCGGCCGCCGGCGATCTATGAACTGGTTCACAGATCGCCGGCGTGTTTCGGCGGCTCAGTAGAAGCTGTTGTAGTCGGCTTGCTCGCGCTTGGTGCGGCGGCGGCGCAGCAGCCAGAGCATGGCCGGCCCGGTGACGATGGTGGATTGGAGAGCCAATGTTGCTGTCAAGAGCATCCAGATCGCGAGCGAGAGCTGGTAGCGGGTCGGATCGGCGGCAATCTGCTGGTAATACGCGCTTTCAAAGAGCCATGGAGAGAATCGCATCCCCACCAAGGTGTTGATGATACAGGCTGCGATCCACCAGCCGGCGCCGCGCACGCGGCTCCGCAGCACAAGCCACTGAAGGCTCCCTGCGATCACAGTGGCGACAAGAATCGCGAGCCACGAGGTTCCCTGGAACCCGAAGAGGGCGCTGCCGCCGACATAGCCGGCGATGGTGGCCAGGATCCAGCGGCGTGCCCCAGGTAGCGCCCGGCGCAACGCCAGCCACTGCGCCAAGCCCGCCCACGCTCCGTTGATGAGCAGGAATATGACCGCATATAACCAATAGTTCGCGTCGTTGAGGCCCCCGCCGGCGTTGAATGCCGCGACAAGCGGATAGCCGAGCAGGCCGTTTAGGATCATTGCGCTCAAGGTCGCGGCGAACCAGCGCAGGAAAAAGCCCTGCGCCGGTAGCGGCTCCTCGGCGGCGGCGGGAACCCGGTAGTCAGTCGGCTCGCTTGGTTGCATACGTGGTCTCGCCTCCGGCGCCGGCGGGCGCGGCTGATGGGTTACGCTGGCGCCTTGAGCTGGCGGACGCGCTCGACACCCGTTGTCAATCAGTCCTGCGGCTGGCCGCCACCGGGATTAGCGGTAGTTCGGGTAGGGCGGAGCCTGGCCGCCGTCGTTGCGCCCCAGGATCCAGCGCGCCGCGCTGCTCTGGATTGCGGCGTGGTAGAGGACGATGATGCTGGCGGGAATCCAGGCGGTTTCAGTTCCGAACCGGCCCATGATCTGCTGATACATCCATCCGTTGAGCAGCGAACCCAGCACCAGGGTGAGCGCTGCGGCGACCATCCACACGCTGGCGCCGCGCAGCCGCTGGCGCAGCACCAGGCCCTGGCCGATGGGGCCGATCAGCGCCGCCAGCAGCCCGGGTAGCGACGAACCCAGGATGATGCCGCTGGCGGCGCCACTCGCCACGCTGGCCCCCATCGTCACGGGGATCCAGGCCCAGCTGACCGGCGCGTAGCGGCGCCACACCAACCACTGCGCCGTCCCCGTCAGCGCGCCTGCCACGGCGGCCTGGCGGATCAAGAACTCCCGGATATTCGCGCCGCTGACGCCGCCGAAGAGGCTGATGAGCGCCTGCGTGGCCAGGCTGCCCAGCAGCATGGCGGCGAGCAGCGCGAAAAACCATAAGATGTGCAGCTCCGCGCCGGCCCGGCGCCGGACGGGGCCGGCGAGATTGGGCACCGCGTAGCCGGGCGTTTGGAAATCGTTCATTCTGGTCCTCCTCGCGGCGGCCGCCTGCCGGTGGATCTTGCCGCAACTCATCGTTCCGAAGCAGCCAGAGCAAGGTCCGGCCCTCAATCTGGCTGCTGGCTTTGGTCGCGTGTCAGCCGATCACGCCCGCGTTCGGCGCCGGGTCGGCTGGGTCTCGCCGGAGCAGCCAGCGCATGGCCGCGCCAGTGATGAGGCCGTACACCAGCGCGTGGCCCGTGCCGGCGGCCAGCCCGGCGGTCCAGAGCGTGTTCGGCGCCGTGCTGTCGCGCACCAGTTCGAACAAGCTCTGGTTGAGCCATACGTTCGCAAGGGCGGCCAGATACAGGCCAGCGGTCGTCGCGGGGATCCAGATTGCCGCGCCGCGCAGCCGGCCGCGCAGCGCCAGCCACTGGATGGCGCCGTGGGCGACCATCCCGATCAGCCAGCCCGGCCCGCGCAGCCCCACCAGCTCATAGACCAGGATCTGGGTGAGGCCGGCGAGAATGGCGATGAGTATCCAGTGCTGGAATCGCGGCAGGTAGGCGCGCAGGACCAGCCATTGCGCCAGTCCTTGCAGCGCCAGCGCCATGACGTGGAGCGAGGTCGCGAAGCCGCGGCGGTGGCTGTCCAGCCAGTCGGTGATCGCCCAATGGGCTTGGCTGTCGGCGAGCTGCCCCAGCGCCAGCCCGACAAGTGCCGGCACAAAGGCCAGCGGCAGCGCCGCGAGGCACCAGCGGGCGAGAAAGCCCAGGCCGGCTTCGCGCCGCGCCGCGATTCCCGGCACGCGGTAGGCCCCTTGTGATTCGTTCATCCAATCCTCTCTCTCATCGGCGCCGGCTGACTACCGGCTCAGGGGAGTAGCTTCAGCTCGCGGGCGCGGACGAGCGCCTGGGTCCGGCTGTGGGTGTCGAGCTTGCCGAAAATATTGGTGACATGGCGCTTGACCGTCCCCACCGTGATAATCAGCTTGTCGGCGATCTCCTGGTTGGAGCAGCCGGCGGCGATCAGCTCCAGCACCTCAAGCTCGCGCTCGCTGAGCGGCTCGATCAGCGGCTCGGGGGCGCCGGGCGCGGGGCCGGCGGCCGGGCCGAAGGCGTGGAGCAGATCGGCGGCGTAGGCCGGCGCGATCTCGCGGGCCACCGCCAGGCGCAGCAGCTCGGCCATGGGCCGGCCCAGGCGGAGGAACAGCCGCCGGTAGCCCTCGGGCGCCGCCCGCTCCATGGCGGCGGCCAGGCTGGCGGCGGCCAGGCCGGGCTGATTGGCGCCGGCGGCCGCCAGGGCGCGCAGGGCGTAAAGCTGCACTTCCACGCCCCGCAGCCCCAGCGGCTCGATCGCCGCCAGCAGCCGCTCCAGCAGCGCCAGGGCCTCGGCCGGGCGGTCTTGGGCCAGCCGCAGCCGGGCCAGGGTCAGGTATTCCAGATCGATGAAGCGCGTCCGGTCGATCTCGGCGCCGAAGCCGCGCGTTGCGGCCCAGCGCGCCGGCTCGTCGAGCGCGCCCTGCTCGATCAGCAGATGGACCCGGTGGGCCTCGACCAGCGCCAGCAGCCGCTCGACGCTGTGGGAGCGCGCCACCTCCTGGGCGGCGCTGATCGCGGCGGCGGCGCCCTCGCGGTCGCCGGTCGTCTGGCGCAGGTGGGCCAGGGCGATGTAGCCCTCGCGGGCGCAGTCGACGAAGCCGCCCAGCGTGCCGATCTCCAGGCCCTGCTGGATGTGCTGGCTAGCCTGGTCCAGATCATCCCACTCGTAATAAATGGTTCCGAGGCCGACATGGAGCAGGCCCAGCGCCGAGAGCTGGTGCCAGCCGCGCTCGGCGGCCAGCAGCAGCCCCCGGCGGTAGGTGGCCGCCGCCGCTCGCAGCTGGCCCTGGTCGGCCTGGAGCATGGCGAGATCGACCAGCGCCAGCATAGCGGCGAAGCTGTTGCCGCTGGCCTGGTTGGCGCCGATCGCCTGCTCGGCGGCGGCGGCGGCCTCGCGCACGTTGCCGAGCAGGCGGTGGGCGACCGCCAGGTTGCCGATGATGATCGCCCGCACCACCAGATCGTCCTCCGGCACCAGGGTCAGCGCCTGGGCCGAGAGCGGGACAATGCTGGCGATGTCGCCCTGGAAGCGCGGCATGATCGAGCGGATGGCCGCCAGTTCTCCCAGCAGCCGCACCCGCTCGGCCGGCGGGATGTCGGCCGAGCGCCGCGCGTCGTCGAGGCCGGCGGCGGCGGCCAGCAGATAGGGCTCGATGCCGGGCATCTGGAGCTGGAGCAGCAGCGCCCAGGCCTTGAGCGCGCTCAATCGCGGCCGCTCCAGCACCAGCTCCTCCGGCACGCGGGCGATCCAGGCCAGGACCGTGGCGGGCTCGCCGCGCATCAGCGTCTGGCGGGCGTTGCCCTCGATCAGCGCCACGCCGCGCTCGATCTCGCCGGCGGCCAGGGCGTGGCGCAGCGCCGCGTCGCCCAGGCCCTGGGCGGCGTACCAGGCGCTGGCCCGGCGATGCAGCTCCGGCAGCAGCCGCGGGTCGGTCTCGGCCAGCCGCTCGCGCAGCAACCCGGCGAACAGCTGGTGGTAGCGGAACCAGCGCCGCCGCTCGTCGAGCGGCATGATAAACAGATTGGCCTGCTCCAGCTTGGCCAGGAGCGCGCCGCCGCCGTCCTCGCCGGTCACGGCGTCGCACAGCGGCCCGCTGAGCTGGTCGAGGATGGAGGTGCGCAGCAGGAAGCGCTGGATGGGCTCGGGCTGGCGCAGCAGCACCTCCTCGGCCAGGTAGTCCTCGATGTAGCGGTGGCTGCCGCTGAGCGCCGAGAGGAAGCCGCGCAAATCCTGGCGGCCCTGGGCGCCGAGCGCCGCCAGGTGCAGGCCGGCGATCCAGCCCTCGGTGCGGGTGTCGAGCGCCGCGATGTCGGCGGCCTCCAGGCGCAGGCCCATCGCCTCGGTCAGGAAGGCGGCGGTCTCGGCCCTGGTGAAGCGCAGATCGCCCAGCCGCAGCTCGCTGAGCAGGCCGCGGGCGCGCCAGCGGCCGAGCGGCAGCGGCGGGTCGGTGCGGGTCAGCACCACCAGCCGCAGGTGCGGCGGCAGATGCTCGACCAGGAAACTCAGCGCGTCGTGGACCGCCGGCGCCTCGATCAGATGGTAGTCGTCAAGCACCAGGACGCAGGGCGCGCGCAGGGCGGCGATCTCGTTGAGCAGCGGCGTCAGCGCGGTCTCCGGCTCGCTGAGCGGCGGGGCCTGGAGCGTGGCCAGCGCGCCGGCGCCCAGCCCCGGGAACTGCTCGCGCAGCGCGCCGATCAGATACGACAGGAAGCGGGTGGCGTCGTTGTCGCCCTCGTCCAGCGAGAGCCAGGCGATCTTCAGGCGCTGGGCGGCGACCCACTCGCTCAGCAGGGTGGTCTTGCCCCAGCCCGCCGGCGCCGAGACCAGGGTCAGGGCATGGCGGGCCGGCAGCCTGCTGGTCAGGCGCAGGCGCCGCACCAGGGTGGCCGGCGCCTGCGGGATGAACAATTTGGTCCGCAGCAGCGGCTGGGCGTCGATCAGATTGATGGCGTCGGTTTCCATGGCGCTCCCTCGTGCCGGGGTTGGCTGGCGATGGCTGGGATTGTAGCACGGGGGGGCATGAGGGGCCAGGGATCAGGAGCCAGGCCGTTTCGAATCGAGGCGGGCGCCACCTGAGATTGGGAAAGCCCAGGTGGCGCTCGCTTTCCTGGCGTTCGGCCTGACCCCTGGCCCCTGATCCCTAACGAACAATGTGCTATCATACCCGCCAATGATCCGCTCCTCCACGACGAGGTACCCTCATGCCATCTCCCGTTCCAGAAGGGCTTAGCCGCGGCGCCTTGCTGCCGATCGGCGGCGCCATGGATCTGCATCGCAAGCGCATTATCCTGGGGCGCTTCTGCGAGCTGGCCGGCGGCGCTGATGCCCGCGTTGTCATCATCCCGACCGCCTCCGAGCTGCCCCAGGGCGGCAGCGAGTACACCGAGATCTTCACCCAGTGCGGGATCGGCGAGGCTGCCATCCTGCCGCTGCGCGACCGCCTGTCGGCCTTCGATCCGGCGATCCACGAACAGCTCGCCAACGCGACCGGCATTTTCATCACCGGCGGCAACCAGCTCAAGCTCACCGCCATGCTGGGCGGCACGCCGGTGGCCACCGCCATCCGCCGCGCCAACGCCCGCGGCGTGCCGGTCGCCGGCACCAGCGCCGGCGCCTCGGCCATGAGCGCCCACATGATCGCCAGCGGCACCAAGGGCCTGGTCCCCCGCTACGGCATGGTCCAGTTCGCCCCCGGCCTCGGCCTGACCAACCGGGTGGTGATCGACCAGCACTTCGGCGCCCGCCACCGCCTCGGCCGCCTGGTCATGGCGGTCAGCTTCAACCCCTATCTGATCGGCCTGGGGCTCGATGAGAACACCGCCGCCGAAATCGACGACGATCACCTGATGCAGGTGGTGGGCGAGGGCAGCGTCACGGTGATTAACGGCGCCAACATCGCCTACAGCAATGTCCACCAGCTCAAGCCCGGCCAGCGGGCGGCGGTCGTCGGCGTCGAGCTGCACGTCCTGACCCACGGCTGGAAATATGATTTGATCAAGCGTGAGGTGGCGCGCCCCTAAGCCCGCGCGCAGCCTGGAGCAGTTGGAGGTCGGATGAAAATTCGCGAGACCCGCGTCTACCGCGGCCCGAACTATTGGCTGTACAAGCCCGCCATCAATATGACGGTCGACCTGGAGGAGCTGGAGGACTATCCGACCGACAAGCTGCCCGGCTTCAGCGACCGGCTGCTCGAGCTTATCCCGACCCTCGACGACCACCACTGCTCGAAAGGCGCCCCCGGCGGCTTCGTCGAACGCCTCCGCGAAGGCACCTGGCTCGGCCATGTGATGGAGCACATCGCCCTGGAGCTGCAATCGCTGGCCGGCACCTACACCACCCAGGGCAAGACCCGCGGCGCCGGCGAGCATGGCGTCTACCATGTGGTCTACCAGTACGGCCAGGAAGATGTCGGCATCACCGCCGGCGAGCTTGCGCTCAAGCTGATTCGCTCCCTGCTGCCCCCCGAGCTGGCCTCGGCGCTGCCGGCGGAGGAGCGCGAGCAGTTCGATTTCGTCAGCGAGAAAGAGGATCTGGCCCGCCTGGCGACCAGGATCGCGCTCGGCCCCTCGACCGCCTCGCTGGTCAAGGCCGCCGAGGAGCGCAACATCCCCTGGCTGCGCCTCGACCATCGCTCGCTGATCCAGTTCGGCCACGGCAAGTACCAGCAGCGCATCCAGGCCACGGTCACCTCGCACACCACCCATATCGGCGTCGAGGTCGCCCAGGACAAGGAGCTGACCAACAAGCTGCTGGAGGAGGTCGGCCTGCCGGTGCCGCGCCAGCGCGTGGTCCGCTCCGCCGACGACGCCGTCGCCGCCGCCCGCCGCCTGCGCTTCCCGCTGGTGGTCAAGCCGCTCGACGCCAGCCACGGCCGCGGCATTTCGATCGGCCTCACCACCGAGGACGAGGTGCGCGACGCCTTCGAGAAGGCCTATGAGTACCGCTCCACGGTGATCATCGAGGAGTTCGTGCCCGGCAGCGACCACCGCGTGCTCGTCGTCGACGGCGAGGTGGTGGCGGTCGCCGAGCGCGTCCCCGGCCATGTCGTCGGCGACGGCACGCACTCGATCGCCGAGCTGGTCGAGATCGTCAACCGCGATCCGCGCCGCGGCGTCGGCCACGAGAACGTGCTGACCCGCATCGTGCTCGATCACCAGGCCGAGCGCCTGATGGAGCAGGCCGGCGTCGACGCCGCGACGGTGCTGGAGGAGGGCCGGATCTTCTATCTGCGCTCGACCGGCAATCTCTCCACCGGCGGCACCGCGATCGACCGCACCGATGTGATCCACTACGAGAACCAGCAGATCGCCCGCCGCGCCGCCCAGGTCGTCGGTCTCGATGTGGCCGGCATCGATTTCCTGACCCCCGACATCAGCCGGCCGGTCAGCGAGGTCGGCGGCGGCATCGTCGAGGTCAACGCGGCCCCGGGCTTCCGCATGCACGTCGCGCCCTCCGAGGGCAAATCCCGCGACGTGGCTGGCCCGGTGATGGATATGCTGTTTCCGCCCGGCACGCCGGCCCGCATCCCGCTCGCGGCCCTGACCGGCACCAACGGCAAGACCACCACCGCCCGCATGACCGCCCACATCCTCAAAATGGCCGGCTACCGCGTCGGCATGACCTCGACCGACGGCGTCTACATCGACGGCGAGCGGATTGTCCGCGGCGATATGACCGGCCCGCGCTCGGCCCGCATGGTGCTGCGCGACCCGACGGTCGACGCCGGCGTGATCGAGACCGCGCGCGGCGGCATTCTGCGCGAAGGCCTGGGCTACGACCAGGTCGATGTCGGCGCCGTGCTCAATATCAGCTCGGACCACCTCGGCCTGCGCGGGATCGAGACGCTGGAGGAGATGGCCAAGGTCAAGTCGCTGGTGATCGAGGTCGTCAAGCGCGACGGCTGGGCCGTGCTCAACGCCGACGACCCGCTGGTCGCCGGGCTGGCCGACCGCTCGCCCGGCCGGCCGTTTTTCTTCTCCTTCGACCCCGCCAACCCGCTGGTCCGCGAGCAGGTCCAGTCCGGCGGGCGGGCGGTGGTGGTCGAGCAGGGCGTCAACGGCCAGATGATCACGCTCTACGACAAGGGCAAGCATATCCCGCTGCTCTGGACCCATCTCGTCCCTGCGACGCTGGAGGGCCGCGCCAAGTTCAATGTCGCCAACGCGATGGCTGCCACCGCCATGGCCTACGCCCTCGGCGTCAGCGTCGAGAACATCCGCCAGGGCCTGCGCACCTTCACCACCTCGTTCTTCCAGACCCCCGGCCGCCTCAATGTTTTCGACGAGCATCCGTTCCGCGTGATCGTCGACTACGGCCACAATCCTGCCGCCATCAACGGCATGCTCGATGTGGTGCGCCAGCTGCCCCGCGAGGGCCGGGCGATCTGCGTCGTCTCGGTGCCCGGCGACCGCCGCGACGAGGACGCCCGCGAGATCGGCCGCCTGCTCGGCGCCAACACCTTCGACTACATTATCATCAAGGAGGACACCACCCTGCGCGGGCGCCGCGAGGGCGAGATGCCGGGCCACATCAAGGCCGGATTGGCCGACGCCGGCTTCCCCGAGGATCGCGTCTCCTACACTCGCCACGAGCGCGACGCGGTACAGACAGCCCTCGGCTCGGCCCAGCGCGGCGATCTGCTCATGCTGTTCGCCGACGAGCCGACCGATGTCTGGAAGCAGGTGATCTACTGGGGCAAGAGCCGCGGCGAGCTGGCCGCCGCCCGCCAGGAGCCGCTGCCCGAGTCGTCGGCCGCCCCGCTGCCCCAATTCGAGCGGCTGGAGCCCGGCGAGCGCGCCCCCGCCCGCATCCCGGGCGAGCGCACCGACGAGGGCCAGGAGGATTGAATCACGGCGGCGCCGCAGCCGGCTCCCGGCTGCGGCGCCGTTCCCTCGGCCGCGATTAATTCATCAGGCTGGGGAAGCGCAGCGACAAGAGGACGAAGGCGATGTCGAGGGCCAGGACCGCGACGGTCCAGCGCATGGCCCGCTTGCTCAGCGGCGGGCCGGCGCGCAGGATCGCCACGCCCAGCGGCACAAGGGCGATCGCCAGCCCCAGCAGGCCGAGCGCCCGGATCTCGGTGCCCTTCAGCGTGCCGAACGGCACCATCGCCATCATCCCCAGTGCCACGGCGCGCCACCGCCCCAGGACGCCGGCGCGATAGGCCCCGAGCGCCAGCAGGATCCATCCCGCCATGATCCCGCCGTTGAGGTAGCGGAAGACGTGGAACGCGCGGTAGGAGGCATCCACCGCCTGCGTGGCCTGCTCCAGGCTCTGCACCCGCACGAGCTGGAAGGCCAGATGGTCGATTCCCGCGTGAAACACCCTGGTGAACAGCCCGAGGATCGCCAATCCGCCGGCCCAGGCCGCCTACACCGGATTCCAGCGCCAGATCAGGCCGGCCAGCGCCAGCACCGCGAAGGCCAGCGTGGCGTGGCCCAGCGCCCACAGGCTGTAGGCCGCCGTGATCCGATCCGGATGCTCCGCGAACGCCGCCAGCTGCTGGGGGAAGAAAAAGTGGAACGGGATGCGCAGCGCGGC
>DASWWB010001187.1:0-7345 GCA_036406115.1 Herpetosiphonaceae bacterium | reverse complement strand
CTGGCCGGGGGCGGCGGGCGGGCGGACCTGGGCCGCCTCGCGGATCATCCGCTCCTCGACGCCGACCAAGCCGGCGAGCTGCTGGATGTAGTGGGCCTGCTCGATCTGATCGCCGATCTGGGCCACCAGCGGCGCCAGCTTCTCGACCGCCGCCGCCTTGCCCTTGGCGGTGGCCAGGTTGAGACCCTGGGTCAGGGCGCCGAAATAAAAATCCATCAGCGGCTGGGCGCCGGCGATCAGCGCCTCCCAGTCGGCGGGATTGGCGCGCAGGATATCGTCGGGATCGCGGCCGGGCGGCAGGAGCGCGATCGTGATCTCGGCGTCCAGCTCGCGCTCCCAGCGCAGCATGCCGGAGGCGGTGGGAACCAGCACCGCGTGGGTCTCCAGGGTGTCGCGCAGGGTCTGGAGGCCGCGCAGGGCGGCGGTCTGGCCGGCCTGGTCGCCGTCCATGGCCAGGGTGATGCGCTTGGCCAGCTTGTTGAGCATGCCGGCGTGGACCTCGGTCAGCGCGGTGCCCATCGGCGCCACGACATTGGCGAAGCCCTGCTGGTGGGCCATCACCACATCGACATAGCCCTCGACCACCACCGCCTGCTCGGCGGCGCGGACGGCGTCGCGGGCCTGGTGGAGGCCGTAGAGCACCGCGCTTTTGTCGAACAGCAGCGTCTGGGGCGTGTTGAGATACTTGGGGTGGCCGTCGCCGAGCACCCGGCCGCCGAAGCCGACAATCCGGCCCTTGGCGTCGTGGATGGGAAACATCAGGCGGCCGCGGAAGCGGTCGTAGTAGCCGCCGCCGTCGCGCTCCAGGGCCAGGCCGGCGGCCTCGACATCGGCGGGCTGGGCGCGCAGGTGATCGTTGAGATAGGCCAGCAGCGACGACCACTCCTCGGGCGCGTAGCCGAGCTGGAAGCGCTCGATCGTCGCCGCGTTGATGCCGCGGCCGTCGAGGTAGGCCCGGGCGGCGGCGCCGCGCGGCGAGCGCAGCAGCAGATGGGTGAAGAAGCGCGCGGCGGCGGCGTTGATCTCCAGCAGGCGCGAGCGGCGGGCGTCCTCCTGCTCGTCGTGCTCGGTGCGCGGCTTGAGCTGGACGCCGGTGCGCTCGGCGAGCTGGCCCAGCGCCTCGCTGAACGACAGCGCCTCGCGCTGCATCAGGAAATCGAAGGCCGTGCCGCTGGCCTTGCAGCCGAAGCAGTGGTAGCTCTGGGTGTCGGGGAAAACCGTGAAGGCCGGGCTGCGCGAGTTGGGGTGGAACGGGCAGAAGCCCAGCCAGTTCCTGCCAGCCTTGCGCAACGGCACATAGTCGCTGATGAACGCAACGATATCGATGCGCTCTTTGATCTGCTCAATCACTGTTGACATGTTGCTTCAGCGCAAGTTGGCGGAGTGCTGAGACCGGCAAGCGCGGCAAACCGGCGCGCGGACACTCGCACGAACCCTCGCTACTCCTTAACTTAATTCTATCCCAGAATCCCGCCGAAGCAAGTCGGCCACCGTTTCGCGGCGCTGGAGCACGCGGGCGGCGCCGTCCTCCAGCAGCAGCAGCGGCGGGCGCGGCACGCCGTTGTAGGTGCTGCTCATGCTCAGGGTGTAGGCGCCGGCCACCGGCACCGCCAGCAGATCGCCTGGCGCCGCCGCCGGCAGCTCGATCTCGCGGATCAGCACGTCGCCCGACTCGCAGTAGCGGCCGGCGATCTGGACCGGGCCGGCGGACGGGCCCAGCGGATCCGCGACGAGCCGGGCGGTGTAGCGGGCGCCGTAGAGCGCCGGCCGGGCGTTGTCGCCCATCCCGCCGTCGATGTGCAGGTAGGGGAGGCCGCCGGCCACCGGTTTGCGCCCGGTGACCGCGTAGACCGCCACGCCGGCGCGGGCGATCAGCGAGCGGCCGGGCTCGATCACCAGGCGCGGCAGCGGCAGGTCGTGGGCGGCGCAGCCGGCGGCGGTGGCCTCGGCGATGGTGCGGGCGTAGGATTCGATGTCGCCGGCTTGCTCATCCGGCAGATAGGCCACCGCCAGCCCGCCGCCGGGGCTCAGCTCGCGGATGGTCCAGCCGGTGGCGACGCGCTGCTCGGCGGCGAAGGCCAGCAGGCGGCTGATCGTCTCGCGCAGGGCCTCCCAGGAGCGCACCTGCGAGCCGATGTGGGCGTGGAGGCCGACCAGCTCCAAGCCGGGGCTGGCCAGGGCCGCGCGCACCGCTTCGGCCGCCGCGCCGTCGCCGATCGGCAGGCCGAACTTGGCAGAGGCGGCGCCGGTGCGGATGTGGGCGTGCGCGCCGTCGGCGACATCGGGCGCGATCCGCAGCATGATCGGCTGAGGGATGACGCGGCCCCGGGCGAGCGCCGCCAGCGCCGCCAGCTGATCGAGATTGTCGACCATGATCCTGCCGACGCCCAGATCCATGGCCCGGGCCAGCTCGGCGGGCGGCGTGCCGTTGCCGTGGAGGTGGACATGGCCCAGGTCGGCGCCGGCGTGACGGGCGATCTCCAGCTCGCCGCCGGACACGACATCCAATCCCAGCCCCAGCCGGCCCATCAGCTGGGCCACACCCAGGTTGAGCAGGGCCTTGCTGGCGTAGTGGATGCTGGTCTCGCCGGGGTAGGCGCCCGCCAGCGCCGCCTGGTAGCCGCCGGCGATCTCGCGGATGGTCGCGGCGTCCAGGGCGTAGAACGGCGTGCCGTGGGCGGCCGCCAGCTCGGCCAGGCCGCAGCCGCCGATCGCCAGGGCCCCGCCCGCGACTGCGGCGGTCACCGGCCACAGGTGGGCGTCCGGCAGCAGGTTCGTATCAGGTTGGCGGCTCACGGCGGCCTCGCTTTCAGAAAATCTCAACAGCGCATGCAGCGTTTATCAGCGCCGCTCAATACCCGGCGCGGCGCGGCCATTGTACACTATCGGCTATGTTCAGATGGTTCTTTCACACGATAGATGGAGGTCCGCAATGGTTCGCCGCAAGCTTCGCAACGCCGCCGTCATGGCCGCCACCGCGCTCAGCCTGGTGGCCGGATTGACGCCCGCCAGCGCCAGCCCCTGGGCCGGCCGCCAGAATTTCGCCTCACCCCGCTTCGAGGAGGTCTGGCGCCGCTCCGATGACCCGCAGGTCCGCGCCGGCCGCTCGCTCTACTGGGGCTTCGGCTCCTGGTTCGACTACAACGAGTTCTACCGCGAATCGCCCAGCGGCCTGCGCCGCGTCCAGTATTTCGACAAGGCCCGCATGGAGATCAACGGCATCGGCGACCAGAGCGTGACCAACGGCCTGCTGGTGGTCGAGCTGGTCTCGGGCCAGCTCAAGCTCGGCAACAACGGCTACGACAACGCCGAGCGCCAGCCCGCCGACCGGGTGCCGGTCGCCGGCGATCCCTACAGCACCAACAGCTCGTCGCCGACCTACGCCTCGTTCCGCGCCGTCGCCACGGTCAACAACAGCTACCGCGACGCCGACCGCCGCGACCAGTCGGTGGGCGAGTCAATCGACCAGGCCGGCAATAAATCATCCCGCCCCGATCTGCTGAACGCCTACCGCGAGCAGACCAAGTTGGTGGTCTACAACACCACCACCGGCCACAACATCCCGTCGGTCTTCTGGAACTTCATGAACCGCAGCGGCAACATCCTGGTCCGCGACGCCGCCGGCAATTATGTCCGCTCCAACGGCCCGATCGTCGACTGGGTCGGCGCGATGGGCCTGCCGATCACCGATCCCTACTGGGTGCGGGCCAAGGTCGGCGGCGTGGAGAAAGATGTGCTGGTGCAGCTGTTCGAGCGCCGCATCCTGACCTACACGCCGGGCAACGATCCGCAGTATCAGGTCGAGATGGGCAACGTCGGCCAGCACTATTTCCAGTGGCGCTACCCGCACCTGGGCTCGCCCTGGGCCAGCGCCGAGCCGGCCCTCAAGATCGCCTTCGCCTCCAAGCGCGACGGCGGCGCGGAGTGGGACACCTATCAGATGGACGACAGCGGCGCCAGCGTCACGCTGACCGGCCCCAACCACGACAAAGAGACCGTCCCGTACTCCTGGCGCAAGTCCTGGGATCCCAAGAAGCTTGAGCTGTACGGCGACTCGCGCCGCGGCGACGGCGCCCACCGCCAGATCTGGTCCTTCGACGCGAACGGCGCCGCCAAGCGCGTCACCTACTCCGACGGCACGCCCGTCCCGCCCGGCGCGCCCTACCAGGGCTACAGCGAGCACCCGGCCAACGACTGGAACCCGTCGATCTCGCCCGACGGCACCAAGCTCGCCTTTGTCTCGGATCGCGTCGGCGCCAAGGCCCAGATCTACCTGAGCTTCGCCAACGGCGGCGACCCCGTCCAGCTCACCGGCGACGACTGCTGGCACCAGACGCCCTCCTGGAGCGCCGACGGCCGCCAGCTCTACTGGGAGTCGGACTGCGGCAGCGGCAAGATCAACATCTACCGCGCCGACCTGCGCTACGACAACGACGCCGAGACGATCTACGGCCAGGATCTGGCGGTCAGCCTGACCAACGTCGTCAACCTGACCAACAGCACGACCAGCAACAATCAGTTCCCGCGCGTCTCGCCCGACGGCACCAAGATTGTCTTCACCTCGAACCGCGACGGCAACTACGAGATTTATGTGATGCGGGCCGACGGCACCGGCCAGACCCGCCTGACCAACAGCTCGGCCGACGATATGGCAGCCTCCTGGAAGCTCGACGGCACCAAGCTGGCCTTCGACAGCAACCGCGACGGCAACTGGAATGTCTACACGATGAACGTCGACGGCACCGGCCAGACCCAGCTCACCAACGCCTCAGGCGACGATCGCTGGAACATCTGGGGCCACTAAGCCCCGGCCGGACCATCACACCCGAAAGCCCCGCAGCGACCATCGCTGCGGGGCCTCTTTATTGATTGTCTCAGCGGCTACCAGATAATCACGCCGCCGCCGTTGGCTTTGGCCCAAATCACGGCGTCGCGGATGTTGCCGGCGCGGTGGCGGATGAAATCCTCACGGTAGCCGGTCGCCTCGGCGACCGCCGCCAGATGATCAAAGAGCAGCTCCACGTCCCGCTCCAGCAGCAGCAGCTCCTCATCAAACGCATACACATCGTCGGATCGGAGTTTCGGCAACACCTGCGCCCCCAGCGCGATCAGCGCCTCGGAGCCCCACACGTCGCGCCGGCACACTTCAAACCCGGCCATCGTCAAGGGGTGATCGACATCGACGAACACCTGCTCGCCCTCGACAATCAGCACCCGATGCACGCTCAACGTCATCTCGCGCCTCAGCTCCTCTCATCCAGGGCGCGGGCCAGAGCCTGCTCAAGGGTGATGGCGCGGCCGGCGGCGTGGGCGGTCTGGGCGGCGGCGGGGCCGAGGGCGGCGGTGATCCGGTCCTGGGTGTCGGCGAGCTTTTCGCGCTCGGAGGAGGGCAGCGGGGCGCCGATCGCGTCGCGCAGGCCGTCGGCGGCGCCGAGCGTGGTGGCGGCCCGGCGGAAATCGCCCTGGGCCGCGATGATCATCGAGAGCACTTCCAGCGACTCGGCGATGCCGCGCTTGTCGCCCATGGTGCGATGGAGCAGCAGCGCCTCGCGGAGCAGGGCCAGCGCGCGCTCGGCGTCGCCCTGGAGCAGCACCACCTGGGCGAAGCTGGTCAGGGTCACCGGGATATTGCCCTGGTCGCCGACCTCGCGCAGCAGCGTCAGGCTCTCCTCCAGCAGCTCGCAGGCGTGGTCGTAGTCCTCCTGGGAGGCGGCGACCTGGCCGAGCTTGCCGAGGACAATCCCGAGGCCGCGCTTGTTGCCGAGCGTGCGCAGCAGCTCCAGGCTTTCCTCCAGCAGGGCGCGGGCGCGGGCCAGCTCGCCCTCGCTGAGCGCCACGTCGCCCAGGTTGCTCAGCACCGTGGCGATCGCCCAGGTGTCGTCGAGGCTGCGCCAGACCTGGAGGCTGCCCTGGTAGGAGGTCCAGGCCCGCGGGTAGTCGCCCTGGGCGGCGGCGACCACGCCCAGGTTGTTGAGCATGGCGGCCTCGCCCTTCTGGTCACCGAGCTGGCGGCGCAGGGCCAGGCACTCCTCGAAATAGATCAGGGCCTGGTCGTAGTCGCTCTGGGCGTTGCTCATCACGCCGGCGCCGTGCAGCACCTTGGCCCGCAGCAGCGGCCCGACGCTGTCGCCGTCGGCCAGGACCAGCTCCAGCCAGCGCCGGCCCTCGGCCATGGCGCCGCGCACATGCCAGTACAGCGCCAGCGAGCTGCTGAGCTGGGCCAGCAGCTCGTTCTGCGCCGACTCGTGGGCCCACTGGAGGGCGGCGCGCAGATTATTGGCCTCCCAGTCCATCTGGGCCAGCCAGCGCTCCTGCCCGGAGCCCTTCAGCTCGGGCTCGGCGCGCTCCAGCATCGCCAGGTAGTGGCGGGCGTGGAGCTGGCGCAGCGGCCCCAGCTCGCCGTTGCGCTCCAAGTGCTCGACGGCGTACTCGCGGATCGTGTCGAGCATGACAAAGCGCGGGGCGCTGTCGCTCTCCTCCTGGCGCAGCAGGCTCTTGTCAAGCAGCAGCGTCAGACCGTCCAGCGCGTTGCGGCCGAGATCCTGGCTGGGATTGCAGACGGCCTCGATCGCATCGAGGGCGCAGCCGTCGACGAAAACGCCGAGGCGGGCGAACAGGCGCTGCTCGGCGGCGTCGAGCAGATTGTAGCTCCAGTCGAGGGTGGCGCGCAGCGTGCGCTGGCGGGCGGGCACGTCGCGGGCGCCGCCGGTCAGCGTGTCGAGCCGGTTGGTGAGCTGCTCCAGCAGCATCGGCGGCGGCAGCAGGCGCGAGCGGGCGGCGGCCAGCTCGATCGCCAGCGGCAGCCCGTCAAGCCGGACGCAGATTTCGGCGATCACCTGGGCGTTGGCCGGGGTCAGGGCGAAATCCGGCTTCATGGCCCGGGTCCGGTCGACGAACAGCCGGACCGCCTCGTACTCCAGCAGTTGGTCAAGCTCCGGCAGCTGCTTGGGATTGGGCAGATCCAGCGGCGGGACGGGATAATCGTGCTCGCCGTAGATGTGCAGGCGCTCGCGGCTGGTGACCAGCACCTTGAGCAGCGGCAGGGCCGACAGCAGCTCGCCGAGCAGCGGCGCCGAGGCGACCACCTGCTCGAAGTTGTCGAGCGCCAGCAGCAGCGGCCGGTCGTGGAGCGCGTCGATCATCGTGCGAGCCGACCACTGGCCGACCGCCTCCTTGACATTGAGCAGCTGGGCGATCGTCGGCCCGACCAGCTCGGGATCGTGGATGGCCGCCAGCGGCACGAAGACCACGTTGCGCTGGAAATCATCGAGCAGCGCGGTGGCGACCTGGAGGCTGAGCCGGGTCTTGCCGGTGCCGCCGGGGCCGGTCAGCGTCAGCAGGCGCA
>DASWWB010001186.1:0-15650 GCA_036406115.1 Herpetosiphonaceae bacterium | reverse complement strand
GCCGAACGACTGGGGATCGACGAAGACGACCGCCGCCCGCGTGCCGCGATAGATCAGGTGCTGGAGACTGTCGGGCCAGCGCTTGTCCAGCGACGGCGTGACGACAATCAGCGAGGCGTTGCGGCCGAAGCGCGTGCCCTCGGCCACCAGCAGCTCGGCGAGCGGCATCGTGCCGCGCGCCCGCACCACCGCCAGCGCCTCGAGGATTTTGAACAGCTGGCGCGACTCGCGCTCCGGCGGCACCACTTCGCGGGCCTCGCCGTAGGCCAGCAGCCCGACATTGCGGTTCTGGGCCAGCAGGTGGCGGGCGATCGAGGCGGCGACCGTCACCGCGTACTCCTCGGTCGACTCGGCGGTGCGGCGCTCGTTGTCGATCACCACCACCTGGCCGCCCAGCGTCTCCTCGTCGGGGCGGCGCTGCTGGTCGAGCTGATGGTGGAAGCGCGCCTCCATGTCCAGCACAATCCAGACATCGGCGGTCGGATCCAGCTCGAACTCCTTGACCATCAGCTGGCCGGTGCGGGCGGTCGAGCGCCAGTGGATGCGATTGAAACTATCGCCCGGCGCATACTGGCGGATCGTCGAGACATTCGGCGTGACGTGGAAGGTGCGCGAGCGGACATCCTGGCCGCCCGGCATGTCGGCGGCCGGCAGGCGGAAATTGGGCAGCTGCAAGGTGGCGGGATAGACCACGATCTCATTGGTCAGATCGACCAGCTTGTAGAGCCGGAAGATGCCGAAGGGATCGCCGCTATGGACCGTCACCGGGCCGAGGGTGAATTTGCCGCGCATCGTGCAGGCGGTGCGCAGCGACCAGCGGCGGCGGCCGTTGCCGGGCACGTAGGAGACAAAGCCGCCGTTGTGGGTCGGCAGGTCCGAGTGGTCCCGCACCTCGACCCAGAGCTTGGCCAGCGGCCAGAGATTGCGGATCGTCAGGCGCTCGCGGGCCGTCTCGCCGACCTGGGCCCGCGACAGCGCCGACTCGCGCTCCAGCTCCAGGCCTTCCAGGTTGCTCCAAGCCCAGAGGTAGGAGACCACGAGCAGCCCGAGCAGCACGTAGGTCAGGTGATAGAAAAAGGTGATACTGGTGCCGACAGCGGTGCCGAACATCACCACCGCCAGGACAAGCAGGCCCAATGCGCGCATAGGCTCCTCTTAGCTCAGGGCGGCTTCGCGCTCGAAGCGGCGGCCGCTGCGGGCGCCGGGCACCGGGATCCGCGCCAGCACATGCTGGAGAATCTCATCGGCCCGCACATTGCGGATCCGCGCCGCCGGGCTGATGATCAGGCGGTGGCCCAGCACCGACGAAGCCAGCGACTTCACGTCGTCGGGCGTCACGTAGTCGCGGCCGCGCACTGCGGCGTAGGCTTGGGCGGTGCGGTACAGCGCCAGCGAGCCGCGCGGGCTAGCGCCCAGATAGATGTCGTCGTGGTTGCGGGTGGCGCTGACCATAGCCACGATATACTCTTTGATCAGATCATCGACATAGACATCGCGGATGGCCTGTTGCAGCTCCTGGAGCGTCTCGATCGGCAACACCTGCTGCAAATCGTTGAGCGGGTGCTGCTTGCGCTGGCGCTCGAGGATCGCCAGCTCGTCATGCTTGGCGGGGTAGCCGAGGCTGACGCGCAGCAGGAAGCGGTCGAGCTGGGCCTCGGGCAGCGGGAAGGTGCCCTCGTATTCGATCGGGTTCTGGGTGGCGAGGACGATGAAGGGCTGGGGCAGCTCATGGGTCGTGCCGTCGACCGTGATCTGGCCCTCCTCCATGCTCTCCAGCAGGGCGGATTGGGTCTTGGGCGTGGCGCGGTTGATCTCGTCGGCCAGGACGATCTGGGCCATGATTGGGCCGGGGCGGAACTCAAACTCGCGGGTCTGCTGATTGAAAATCGACACGCCCATCACATCGGTGGGCAGCAGGTCAGGGGTGAACTGGATGCGCTTGAAGGAGCAGCCGACCGAGCGGGCGATCGCCTTGGCCAGCACCGTCTTGCCGACGCCGGGCACGTCCTCCAGCAGCACATGGCCGCGGCAGAGGAGGGCGATCAGCGTCATCTCCACCGCCTCGCGCTTGCCGACAATCACCTGCTCCACATTGGCGGCGACCTGTTGAACAATTTCTTGAACTCGCTTCAAACCATCCTCCTAGGGTATGTACGCTGCATGCACTCAGGATGCGAGCTGCCGGTTCAACACGATCTGGCGCTCGCCGGTGCGGACGAAGCCGAACCAGGCGTAGAGGCGCTGCGCGTGCTGATTGGAAAGCTGGGTGTTAAGCGACAGCATGGAGACATTCGCCGCGCGGCACCAGGCGACCACCTCGGCCAGCAGCCGCGCCCCGGCGCCGCGGCCCTGCGTCTGGGGCGCGACCGCGATCCGCACCAGATGGGCGACCGTGCCGTGGTGGTGGAGCGTGGCGAAGGCGTAGCCGACCACCTCGCCCCCCAGCTCGGCCACCAGATAGCATGGCGCGGCATGGAACACTCCAGCAAGAATTGTAGCATCCTTCACCCACGCGGGGGGGAAGGCCGCGCGATCGGCGGCGGCGATCGCGGGCACGTCGTCCGGGGTGGCCGGGCGGATCGCCAGCTCCCCGTCGCCCCAGCCGGGAATAGCCATGGTGCGTTTCTCGTAGCCGATCACCTCGTCGACCGCCTCGTAGCCGGCGTCGATGAGATGGCGGCGCAGCCAGCTGGCGTCGCCGGGATCGCTCATAAAGGTCAGCTGGGCGGCGCCGGCGGCCCGGGCGTGATTGTCGAGCGCGGCGAGGAGGGGCGGCAGGGCGGAGAAGGGCAGCACGTGCTGGCCCAGGACGAGCGCGCGGATCCAGGCCACCGGCGGCTGCGACCAGCCGACCAGCGCCGCCCCGGCCAGCTTGCCGCCGCGCTCCAAGGCCACGCTCAAGCCCTCCTCGGCCAGCGCCGGCAGCTCGGCGCGGGGCACCGTGAGCGCCAGCCAGTCGGTGCGGGCCATCAGCTCGAACAGCGCGGGGAGGTCGGCGGCGACCAGTGGGCGGCAGCGCAGCTCGCGGCCGTCGCTGAGGCGGCGGAAAAACGGCATCTATGGCTCGCGGATAGCAGCCAGCCCGAGCACGCCCGGCCCGGCGTGGACCGCCAGGATCGGCCCGGCGTCGCTGACTGCGAGCGGAACGCCCGGGAAGCGCCCGGCGACCTGGGCGGCGAAGGACTCGGCGGCGGCGGGATCGTTGGTGTGGGTCACGCCGAGCGCCCGCAGGCCGCGCGCGCCGGCGAACGCCGCCAGCTTCTCCAGCATCAGCTCGCGGGCGGCGGGGGCCGAGCGGGAGCGCCCGGCCACCTCGATGCCCTCCGGCCCGAGCGCCAGGGCCGGCTGGATGCCAATCAGCGAGGCGGCGAGCGCCGGCAGGCGGCCGACCCTGCCGCTCATGCGCAGGTAGCGCACCGACGGCGCCGTGAACATCATAAAGGCGTGGGGCCGCAGGCGTTCGATCAGCGCCGCCGTCGCCGCCAGCGACTCGCCGCGCTCCAGGGCCGCCGCCGCTTCGAGCACCAGCAGGCCGGCGCCCAGCGAGAACGAGCCGGAGTCGATGTTGACGATCCCCTCGCCGCCCAGTCGGCCGGCAGCCTGGACCGCGAACTCATAGGAGCGGCTAAGCTGGCTGGCGACATGGAACACCAGGGCCGGCGCGCCGTCGAGCTGCTGGAAAATCTGCAGCCACTGGGCGGTGGAGGTCGGCGAGGTCGTCGGGATGGCCTCGGCCTGCTCCAGGCGGCGGTAAAACTCGGCGAGGTCGAGATCCTCGCTTTCTTTGTAGTTGCCATCGAGAAACTGGATCGTGAAGGGGATGAGATGGATGCCATGGCGCGCGAGGGCGGCGCGGGGCAGGCTGGCGATGGTAGAGGTGAGCAACCGCACCGGCGTCATCAGAAGGGACTCCTCGCCAAACACGGCATTCAGCCGATCAGAAACAGATGATACTACACTCTCCATGGCGCCGCAAGCATTTGACACGCCACAACACATCCCGGTATAATAGGCTTCATTCGGCGCGTCTTTTAGGGCGCGCTGCTTCATGCTATTGACGCCCAGGGAGCGTGGATGACACGCTCCTCTTTTGTGACACGGAGGACTCATCCATGACCAAGCGAACTTGGCAGCCCAAGCGCACCAAGCGCCGCCGTATCCACGGCTTTCTGGAGCGCATGACCACCCGCACCGGCCGCGACGTGCTGAAATCCCGCCGCCAGAAGGGCCGCTGGAAGCTGACCGTCAGCGACAAGCGCCGCCCGAGCCCCGGCGGCCACCGCTAAGCCGGTGCGCCGCGCCCAACGCCTTCGCTCGGCTCGCGATTTCCGGCGCGTCCGCGAAGGCGGCAGCTCATGGAGCCATGGGGTGCTGGTCCTGGGAGCAACACCGAACCGCGTCGGGCGCAGCCGCTGTGGCTTTGTCGTCGGGCGTAAGCAGGGCAACGCGGTTGCGCGCAATCGCCTCAAACGGCGGGCGCGCGAAGCGGTTCGGCTGGTGTACAATCAAATCAAGCCAGGCTGGGACCTGGTGTTCATTGTCCGCTCCGGCGTGCGCAGCGCACCCTGGGCGCAGCTGCAACGGGCGGTCCAGACGTTGCTCAAACAAGCCGGGGTCTGGCTGGGCGAACCGCCGGCGCCGGCAAAGGATTAGCTTATGCGTCATGTGTTTCTGGCGCTGATTCGCTTCTATCAACGGTTTTCGCGCTACACGCCACCAAGCTGCATCTACACGCCGTCGTGTTCCAACTACGGCTACCAGGCGATCAGCAAGTATGGCGCGCTCAAGGGCGGCTGGCTGACGGTGAAACGTATCGCCCGCTGCCATCCCTGGGCAGCTGGCGGCTATGATCCGGTGCCCTAGCTCGGGCGCCCCAGGGAAGGAACGATTATGTTTGAGGCACTTGGCAAGTTTATGCTGCCTGTGCTGCGCTGGCTCCTCGATCAAACCCAGAGCCTCGGCGTGGCGATTATTCTGTTCACGATCCTCACGCGCATCCTGATGCTGCCGCTCACGTTCAAGCAGCTCAAATCCCAGAAAAAGCAGATGGCGCTCCAGCCCCTGATGCGCGAGCTTCAGCGCAAATACGGCAAGGACCGCGAAAAGCTGACGCTGGAGACGATGAAGCTCTACAAAGAGCACGGCGCCAGTCCTGTCGGCGGCTGCTTGCCGCTCTTTATCACGCTGCCGATCCTGATCGGCGTCTGGCGCGCGATCGAGCTGCTGGTGAAATCCGACATCCCGGCCTCGGAGCTGGCCTTCCTCTGGATTCCCAACCTGACCCTGCAAAACGGCGATCCCTATTTCATCTTGCCGGTGCTCTCGATCGCGTTCCAGTTCGTGGTCCAGCAGATGGCCATGCCGCGCAACCCGGATCCCCAGACGGCCCAGATGAACCGGATCATGGTGTGGATGCCGCTGATGTTCGGCTTCTTCGCCTTTTCGGTCAACTCCGGCGCCGTGCTGTACATGGTCACCGGCTCGCTGATCGCGATGGTCCAGCAGTTCTTCACCACCGGTTTCGGCGCGCTGCCGAAGTACCTGCCGTTCCTGCCCGAGCGCACCGGTTTCCTGACGCCGCCGCCCCAGCCGGTGGCGCCTGACGGCGAGCCCTACATCGACGAGCCCGAGCCGGTCCGGCGGGATTTCTGGACCGCCCTTGAGAAGCTCCAGGCCCCCCTGCCGGGCGAAGTCGCCGTCGCCACCGGCAGCGAGGGCGCTCCCACCGTTCACTCAGGCAAGCGGGTAGCCCGTCCACCCAAGGCCAAGCGCCCCCGGGGAACGTCTCCCGGTGCCTCTACTGGAGATACAACCAATGCCGATGCATAGTGTTGAAGTGCGCGCCGCAACCGTGGCTGAGGCGGTCGCCCAGGCCCTGGCCCAGCTCGCCCGCGACGAGGACGACGCCCTGATCGAGGTGCTGGCCCAAAACGCCGACTCCGCCCTGGTCCGGGTCAGCGTCCCCGACGAAAGCGACGAGGAGGCCGAGGTCGAGGCCGAGGCCGAGGCCGACGCCGACGAGGAGTCGGAGGGCCGCAGCTCCCGCCGCCGCCGCCGCCGCGCGCCCAACGCCGACGACGACACGGTCGATCTCGCCCGCCAGATCCTGGAAGATCTGCTGAACAACATGCAGATCGAGGGCTTCGTCACCCCGGTTGTTCAGACGGTCGAAGGCCCCGAGGGCGAGCCCGAGCAGAATCTCACCCTGCACATCGAGGGCGTCGACGAGGAGACCACCGGCCTGATGATCGGCCGGCGCGGCGAAACCCTGCGCTCGCTCCAGTACCTGATCAACCTGATGATCCATCGCCGCAGCGGCCGCTGGCCCCAGCTGGTGATCGACATCGGCCAGTATCGCCAGCGCCGCCAGGACTCGCTGGAGGGCCTCGCCTTCCGCATGGCTGAGCGGGTGCGCCAGTCGGGCCGGCCCATGCCGCTCGAGCCCATGAGCTCCTACGAGCGCCGGATCATCCACATGGCGCTGCGCGGCGATTCGACGGTCTACACCGAGAGCACCGGCGAGGGCGAGGGCCGTAAAATCGTGATCTTCCCCTCCAAGACGCGCTAAACGCCCCGCGCAGCACGCCGCTCCGATCAGTGTTATGATGGGAGCGGTGTGCTTTTTCATGCGCAAAGGATGAATCAATGGCGATTCCGCTTTCCACCCTGCCCGCCCGCGTCAGCGTGCGCGAGGTCGGCCCGCGCGACGGCTTGCAAAACGAAGACCTGGTCCTCTCGACCGGCCAGAAGATCGCGCTGATCAACGCTCTCAACCAGACCGGCCTCGACCAGATCGAAGTCGGCTCGTTCGTCCACCCCGACCGAGTGCCGCAGATGGCCGACACGGCCACGGTTTTCGCCCAGATCGAGCGCCGCCCCGGCGTGGTCTACAGCGCGATCGCCCCCAATCTGAAGGGCGCCCAGCGAGCGATCGCGGCCGGGGCCGACTCGGTCCAGGTCTTTCTCAGCACCTCGGAGAGCCACAACCAGAGCAACGTGGGCATGAGCATCGCCCAGTCGCTGGCGGCGGCTGCCGACATCGCCGCGACCCTCCGCGAGGCCGGCGTGGCCTTCGAGGCGGTGCTCTCGGTGGTCTTCGGCTGCCCATTCGAGGGCGACGTGCCCCTGGGGCGGGTGATCGAGATCGGCGAGCGGCTGGCGGCGATGGGGGCGACCCAGCTGACGCTCGGCGACACCACCGGCATGGCCCATCCGCGATTGGTCCAGGCGGTCGTGCGCGGGCTCCAGGAGCGCCTGCCCCAGATTCCGCTGCGGCTGCATCCCCACAGCGCCCGCGGGGCCGGCCTGGCCAACGTGTTGGCGGCGCTGGAGGTCGGCATTGATCGGGTCGACGCCAGCATCGGCGGCATCGGCGGCTGCCCGTTCGCGCCCGGCGCCCCGGGCAATATCTGCACCGAGGACTTGGTGCATATGCTGCACGAAATGGGGATCGCCACCGGCCTCAAGCTGCCGCGGCTGGTGGAGTGCGCCAAGATGATCGAGGGGCTGCTGGGCCATGAGGTGCCGGGCCAGGTGATCAAGGGCGGCATCTGCGGCCACCTGAGCGAAGGCGAGCCGCGCCCCTGGGCCGAGCAGGCGGCCGAAATCGGCGTCTGAGGATCTAAAAAGCGCGGGGCGGCCAGAAAATGGCCGCCCCGCGCTTTTTGTTTTTTAGGCCGCCGGGCTAGGGCTCGACGGTCAGGGTGCCCTTCATGCCGGCGGCGTAGTGGCCGGGGAAGGTGCAGATGAAGGAATAGGTGCCGGCCTCGACCGTGAACGAGACCGTGTCAGCGGTGCCGCCGTTGATCGTCTTGGTTTGGGCGATGGCTCCCGCAGCCTTGTAGTCCGGCGCGTTGGCGATCGCGGCGTCGGCCTCTTTTTGCTCGTCGCCCTGCTTGACCAGCGCCCAGTTATGGGGCAGCGCGCCCTTGTTGTTGAACGTCAGGCTGACATTGCCGGCCTTGACCGTCAGCGTCTCCTGGGCGAACTTGAGCGTGGCCGCGTCGGCGGAGTCGGAGACCAGCGGGGTGCCGGGGCCGGCAGCCGCGCCGCCGCCAGCGCCCTCGGCGACAGTCAGGGTGCCCTTCATGCCGGCGGCGTAGTGGCCGGGGAAGGTGCAAATATAGGTGTAGGTGCCGGCGGCCGCGACCTCAAACGAGATCGTGTCGGTCCCGCCCTTGCTGATGGTCTTGGTGTGGCCGATCGCCTGGGGCGCCTTGTAGTCCGGCGCGTTGCCGACCGCGTCGTTGGCGGCCTGGTCGGCCTCCTCGGGCTTGACCAGCGTCCAGTTGTGGGGCACGTCGCCCGGATTGTTGAAGGTGACCTGGAGCGTGCCGGTGCTGGCGCTCAGGGTCTCCTGGGCGAACTTGAGGGTCGCCCCGCTGGCCGCATCGACGACCAGGGCGTTGCCGCCGGCGGCGCCGCCGCCAGCGACCGGCGGCGCCGGCAAGCCTTTGAATGTGCCAATGTTCGTATCTGCCGGCTCGCCGCACGCAGCGAGAATACCGGCGAACAGCATCCCGCTGACCGCAATCCGACCCCAGCGCATGAGTGACATCGCGCTTATCCTCCAAAAACATCTGATTGATCGTTGGTGAATTATACCACAGAGGCCCTGGCACGTTCAGTGGCGGAACACTCACCAAATCCCTATCTCCTCGCCCTTGACGGGGCGGAAGGCGCTTGGGTATAATGCAGGCAAGCGTAGTTCCAACGATGGAAGGAGCGCCCGCCCATGCGAATTGACACCCACAACCGAGTTGCGATCGAAGGCGACCAGGATTAAGCCCTGGGTCGCTTTTTTGTTTGTTGAAATGGAGCGGGGTTGGCCCGCATCCATCAGCGTTTCATCTTGAGGAGGCTCACATGCATTCGGACCTGATTGGCAAAATCGACAAAGCCAAACGCTATGCGCAGGAACCGGAGCGGATCTCGCTCAACAGCCTCAACGCCACCTTCCGCGGCGGCAACAACCACACGATCAGCCTCGAAGACGGCGACTGGAGCTGCGACTGCCAGTTCTTCGGCCGCTGGCAGACCTGCTCCCACGTCATGGCCATCCAGCGCATCCTCGAGCCGATGCTGACCCGCGAGGCCCGCCGCGCCGGGTCGCCCTTCTCCTTCAGCGAAGTCGCTGAAGCGGTGGGCTAGCGCCGCCAGCCCAGCTGCTTTCCTCGCCGACCCGCCCCGCCTCGGGGCGGGTCGCGCCATGGGCGGCAAGCGACGCTGTAGGCCACTAGAACCGGCAAAAACGCTTATGGTATAATGCGCCGCGCAAGGAGGAAAACATGACGAACCAGCTCTCCCCCGCGCGGACGCGCTTCGCGCCCAGCCCGACGGGATCTCTGCATATTGGCGGCCTCCGCACGGTTGTCTTCAGCTGGCTCTGGGCCAAGCACACCGGCGGTCAGTTTTTGCTGCGCATCGAGGATACCGACCGCAAACGCTATCTGCCCGAATCCGAGGAGCAGCTCAAGCGCGCCATCCGCGCAATCGGCATCGAGTGGGACGAAGGCCCCGATGTCGGCGGCCCGCACGCCCCCTACAGCCAGTCCGAGCGCCTGCCGCTCTACCACCGCCACGCCGCCGAGCTGGAGGCCAAAGGCGTGGCCTACCGATCCTATCTCACCGCCGAGGAGATCGAGGCGATTAACGCCCAACGCCAGGCCGACGGCGAGGGCAAGCTGCGCGAGTTCCGCAATCAGCCCGGCATCGACGACGCGGCCCGCGCCGCCGCCGGCGCGCCCCACACGCTGCGCCTCGCCCTGCGCCGCGAGGGCCAGACGGTGCTCAACGATCTCATCCGCGGCCCGATTGTCTTCGATAACGGCGCGATCGGCGACCCCGACCCGGTCCTGCTCAAATCCGACGGCTTCCCGACCTACGCCCTGGCGGCGATGGTCGACGACCACGAGATGGGCATCACCCACGTGCTGCGCGCCGACGAGTGGATCGCCTCCGGCTATGTCCACGTCCAGATTTACGAGGCGCTGGGCTGGGAGCAGCCGGTCTGGGTCCATGTGCCGCAGGTGCTCGGCCCGGACGGCAAGAAGTTCTCCAAGCGCCACGGCGCCACTGGCGTCGAGGAATACCTGGCCCAGGGCTTCATCCCCGAGGCGATTGTCAATTTCCTGGCCCTGGTGGGATGGTCTTACGACGACAAGACAGAGATTATGTCAATCGATGAGCTGATCGAGCGCTTCGATATCAAGCGCATCCGCCCCTCCGGCGGCATGTTCGATCAGGAGAAACTGCTCCACTTCAACGGCGTCTACCTGCGCTCGATGAGCGTCGAGGAGCTGACCGGCCGCATCGCGCCCAAGCTCAGCGCCGCCGGGCTGGTCAGCGACCCGCCGACCGCCGCCGAGCTGGCGCGGCTCCATCAGCTGGTGCCGCTGATCCAGGAGCGGATCAAGCTGCTGAACGAGGCACCGGAATTGCTGGAGTTCTTCTTTGTCCGCCCTGCGCAGTATGATGCCGCGCTGCTGGTGCCCAAGAAGACCGAGCCCGCCGAGGCCCACGCCGCGCTCCAGGCCGCCCGCGCCGCCATGGAGGGCATCGCCGAGTGGAGCGAGCCCGCCCTCGAGGAGCGGCTGCGCGCCCTGGCCGACGAGCTGGGCCTCAAGCCCGGCCAGCTCTTTATGACGCTGCGGGTCGCCGCGACCGGCCGCACGGTGTCGCCCGGCTTGTTCGAGACGCTGGTCGCCCTGGGCAAGGATGAGACAATCGCCAGGATTGGCAATGCCGCCAGTACGTTAGCCCCTTCCGTTGCAATCTCTTGAGGAGGAACCGATGACGATCGATGAAGCGCTCGCCGACCTGTCCAGCAAGATCAAAAGCGTCGCCCCCGAAGCGGTGCTCCGCACCAAAAAGCGCAACGCCGAAGAGGGAACGATCCGCGCTTATGTCAAAGCGGATCTTGAGTCCGCCGTGCGCGAGGCAGTCCAGGAGCGCTCGCTTGAGCTGCTGACCAAAAATGACCTCGACGTCCAGGTGCTGGTCTACGACATCGAAACGTCGCTCCCGCCCGAGGAAGGCGCCGCCTAAGCAGCGCCCCGACGCCGAACGGCCCCGCAGCGCTGGCTGCGGGGCCGTTTGCATGGAGATCAGACCAGCCAGCGCGCCGCCGTCGCCGGCAGCTCCGCCAGCGGCTTGCGCGTGACCTCGCAGGGCGGCAGCGAGTTGACGAAGGTCCGGCCGTAGTTCTTGCTGGTCAGGCGGCGATCCAGCACCACCACGATGCCCCGGTCTTCCTTGGAGCGGATCAGCCGGCCGAAGCCCTGCTTGAAGCGCAGGATGGCCTGCGGCACCGAGTATTCGCCGAACGCGTCGTCGAATTGCTCCGAGCGGGCGCTGAAGACCGGATCGTTGGGCACGCTGAAGGGCAGCTTGGCGATCACCAGCACGCTCAGCGCGTCGCCCACCACGTCAACGCCCTCCCAGAAGCTGGTGGTGCCCAGCAGCACCGTGCGCGGCTCGTCCTTGAAGCGCTGGATCAGCGAGCGCCGCGAGCCATCCAGCCCCTGGGCGATTGTCGAGATCTCGTCGCGCTCCAGCGCCTCCTGGATGCCGTGGTAGGTCTGGCGCAGGGCGTGATTGGCGGTGAACAGCACCAGGGCCCGGCCGCCAGTCGCCCGGCACAGCGCGATCAGCGCATCCTCCACCGCCCGCTGGTAGCTTTTCTCGTTCGGCTCGGGCATGTCGGTCGGCAGGTAGAGCAAGGTCGATTTGGCGTAATCGAACGGCGAATCAAGCTGCAGCTCGGCGGCCTCGGGCAGGTTGAGCCGGGCCTTGGCGTAGGCGAAGGAATTATCGACCGAGAACGTCGCCGAGACCAGGGCCGTCGCCCGCTTCTGGCTGAACAGCTTTTCGACCAGCAGCGGCCCGACCTCGATCGGCGCGGCGTTGGCGCTCAGCTGCTCGCGGCGCTGATCATAGCCCAGCCAGGCGACAAACTCCGGGTTGCCATAGATCACGGTGTCCAGCCGCTCCTGGAGCTTCTCAGCGGTCCCGAACAACCCCTTGACCTGCATCAGCAGCCCATCGAAATCGGCGATGTCGCGGTTCTCCAGCGGCTCCAGCGCCGCGTGGAAAGCCGACAGCCCGTCGCCCAGCGCCTTGAGATTGAGGCTGAGATTCTCCCAGGCCTGCTCGATCGGCCCCCAGGTCGGCCGGCCGCGAATCTTCTCGGTCAGGCGGACGCGCGGATCGTACTGGGTGTAGGAGGAGTCGCGCTGCATGATCTGGACCAATCCGGCGAACAAGGTCGCGGCGTGCTCGCGGGCCCGGTCGACGTGCGGCCGCAGCTTCTCGCCCAGGTCCTCCAGCCGCTGGCGGTCCTTGGGATTGACCGTGCTGAGCTTGAAATGGGCCGGCCACTCCGCCAGCAGGCCTTGGACCAGCTTCGGGCCGCCGGCGAGGTGGACGGCGTCAAGGAAATTGCTCACCTCGCCCTGCGGCACGCTGAAGCCCAGCTGGTCGGTGGCGACATCCTCCAGATTGTGGGCCTCGTCAACGATCAGATGGTCGTAGCGCGGCAAAATCCCCGGCGAGTTGAGATCCGACAGCATCAGGGCGTGGTTGACGACGATCAGATGGGCGGCCTCGGCCTCGTGGCGGGCCTTGTAGTAGTAGCACTCGCTGTAGAGCGGGCAGCGCTGGCGCAGGCACTGGTCGGGATTGACATTGACGCTGTTCCAGGTCGCCTGCTCGTTTTGCATCAGCAGCACCTCGGAGCGGTCGCCGGTGGCGGTGGAGGGCAGCCAGAGCTGCAATTTGACCAGGGCCTTGGTCTCGTCCTCGTGATGGGTCGGCTGGGCGCGCAGGGTCTCGTAGCGCTTCAGGCAGAGATAGTTGCCGCGGCCCTTGAGCAGCACGGCGTTGAGCGGCTCGGTGTCGCCCTCGTTGGCGAGCACGCGCTGGAGCGCCGGGATATCCTTGGTGAACAGCTGGTCCTGGAGATTGATCGTGTTGGTCGAGATCACCACCCGCTCGCCGCGCCGGCGGGCAAACTGGGCGGCGGGCGCCAGGTAGGCCATGCTTTTGCCGGTGCCGGTGCCGGCCTCGACCATCAGCGTCTCGCCCTCGTTGAGCGCCGCCGCCACCGCCCGGGCCATCTCGGCCTGCTGCGGGCGCGGCTCGTAGCCGGGGAAGGCGCGGCTGAGGGCGCCGGATGCACCAAAAAACGCTTCCACGGCGTCCAAGTCAAGGGGCGTCAGGTCGCCGGTCGGCTCCAGCGGCTGGGGGCGCTCGACAACCTTGGGCTTGAAGGTCGGCGGCTCCTGCCAGACGGTCTTGACCCGCCGTTTCGCCAGGTCGCGGAACAGGCTGGCGGTGGGCCAGTTGAGCGTCGCGGTCATCTCGGCGATCTGGTGGATCTCGCCGACCGACATCTCGGCCATGCGGTCGAGCAGGCGCAGGAACAGCAGCCTGCTGGTCTCGGCGTCGGCCACCGCGCGGTGGGCGGTCTCGACGGCGATGCCCATATGCTCGGCGAGCGAGGACAGGGCGTAGCGCGGCGCCTGGGGGATCAGGAGCGTGGCGAGATCGAAAGTGTCGTAGCTGGGCTGATTGACCCGCAGCCCCTGGGCGGCCAGGAAGCGCAGATCGAGGCTGATCGAGTGGCCGACGATCGGGTAGGTTTTGAGGAAGCGCGCCAGATCGGCGCCGACGCTGTTGAAGCTGGGCGCGCCCTCCAGGTCGGCGGCGGCGATGCCGGTCAGGCGGGCGACTTTGATCGGCAGCGCCCGGCGGGGCTTGACCAGCGTCTGGTAGGTGTCCAGCACCTGCTCGCCGCGGAACTTAATCGCCCCGATCTCGATAATCTCATCGTTCCCTGGCTCCAGCCCGGTGGTCTCCAGATCCAGGGCGATATAGGTTGGCTCCACGCGTCACTCCTATCCAGCATGCGCTCATCTGTGTTATCGCTCTATTATAGCGCATCACCCGCCCCCGCTCACCGCTTGTTTCCCCGCTCTTTCCAGCCAATCAACACAATGTGCAAACAAAACACTAATTTCTATCAAACCTATTGACAATTATCATCAGCCTGCTTATACTCCTTGCCAGAAGTACTTCACGGCAAACCCTAGTCTAGGAGGAGCGATGAACCCGATGCTGACCAACTGCCCGGTCTGCGCGAGCGAGCTGGCGGCCACCCGCTTGCAGTGCCAGACCTGCAACACCGCGATCGAGGGCCAGTTCGCCCTGGGGCGGCTGGGCAGGCTTAATCGCGACCAGCTCCATTTCGTCGAACTGATGGCGCAGAACCGGGGCAACATCAACCAAGTGGCGGGTGCGCTGGGGGTCTCGTACACCACCGCCCGCACCCGCATGGACGAAATCGCCTCGGCGCTGGGCGCCCCGAGCGAGCCGCCGAAACCGGCCGACCGCTCGGAGGTCCTGCGGCTGCTGGAGCAGGGCGCGATCGACGCCGAGGAGGCGCTGCGCCGCCTGCAAGGGAGGCAGCGATGACCACCCCCGAGGAGCGGATGCGCATTCTGCGACTGATCGAAAGCGGCCAGCTCACCGCCGAGGAGGGCGCGCGGCTGCTGGGCGCGATGGACGAATCGAGCCGCCAGGAGCGCCCGGCCCAGTCCCAGTGGGTGCGGGTGCGGATCACCGACCTGCGCACCAGCCGCCAGAAGGTCAATGTCAATATCCCGGTCGGGCTGATCGGGATCGGGCTCAAGTTAGGCGCGCGATTTTCAATCCGCCACGACAGCAACGTCGACATGGAGCATGTGCTGGAGTCGATCCGGCACGGCGCCCGCGGCAAACTGGTCGATATCGAGTACCTCGAAGAGGGCGAGCGGGTTGAGCTGATTGTTGAATGAATAAGGAGAGTGTCCCCATGGCAGAGTTCGTGTTTGACGCCAACGAGGCGCCGGTCATTCGGATTGAGCACTGCGAGGATCTGCGGATCGAGGGCCGCCCGGAGAGCCAGATCCAGGTCATCGTCGACATCGACGAGGGCGACGACGGCACGTCCGCCCCGACGTTCAGCGACAACCAACTCAAGATCGGCCGGCTCCATGAGTCCATCCAGCTGTTCGTGCCGCTCGGCGCCAGCGTCCACGTCGAGGAGGTCGAGGGCGACGCCAGCGTGCTGCGGATCGCCGAGCTGCGGATCGACGATCTGGCCGGCGACCTGCGGGCCGGCGAAATCAGCCGCTCGCTCTCGGTCAACGGGATCGGCGGCGACGCCAGCGTGACCCAGGCCGGCGCGGTGAGCATCGACAGCGTCGGCGGCGATTTCCGAGTCGGCGAGGTCGCCGGCGCGGTGAGCGTCGACAGCGTCGGCGGCGATCTGCGGGCGCTCAACCTGGCCAGCCTGAGCGTCGACAGCGTCGGCGGCGACATGCGAGCCGAGGATGTGCGCGGCGCGCTCTCGGTCGGCAGCGTCGGCGGCGACGCTGTGCTGAAGGGCAGCCTGGAGGGCATCGCGGCGATGCACGTCGGCGGCGACCTCAAGCTGGCCACCCAGTGGGTCGCCGACCGCGACTACCGGGTCACGGTGGGCGGCGACGCCATCATCACTGTCGACGAGGGCGCCAGCCTGGTGCTGAGCGCCACCGTGGGCGGCGACGTGGCCGGCGTGCCTGGCGCCGGCGAAGGCCCGGGCGTCATCAGCGCGAGCTGGGGCGAGGGCG
>DASWWB010001185.1:0-4403 GCA_036406115.1 Herpetosiphonaceae bacterium | reverse complement strand
GACCAGCGCCAGCAGCTCGTCGGGGGGCAGCGAGCGCTGGAAAAAGCTGCCGAACAGCGCCACCAGCTCGCGGGTGGTCTGCTTCTGGAACAGCGCGGTGGTCTGGAGCTGGACGCCGATGCGCTGCTTGACCGCCTCGGGGTGGCGCAGGACATCGACGCCCAGCACCGAGACGCTGCCGCTGTCCGGCCGCCGCAGGCCCTCGACAATTTCCGTCGTCGTGCTTTTGCCGGCGCCGTTGGGGCCGAGCATGCCGAACACCTGGCCCGGCTCCACCGTGAAACTTATCCCGTCAACTGCGCGCAGCTGGCCGTAGCTTTTGACCAGCTCGCGCACTTCGATCGCTGCCATGCCATTCCTCCCACAGCATCAATGTGCGGCGATAACCCTACCATATGCGTCAAATACGCAGGGGGGAAGGAGATTAAAACAGCGCGGGCCGCTGGCGTTGATCCAGCGGCCCGCGGCTGCGGGTTGGGAAGGAGCCGGCGCTTAGCCGAGCAGCTTCTTCTTGGCCGACTCGAACTCCGCGTCGGTCAGGAGGCCCTGGGTGCGAAGCTGCCCGAGGCGCTCGAGCTGGCCGAGCAGGTCGCCGGAGGCGGCGGGCGCGGAAACGGCCTCGTCGCCGGCGGCGCCAGCCTGGGCCGGCTGGCCGCTGACCAGCGAGTCAAACGTGTTGAGGATCCGCGGCCCGACCTGGCGGCCGATCCGGCTGCCCAGCGTCCCACCGATCAGCGCGCCGGTGAAGGTGCCGATCAGCGGCAGCGGGAGCAGCACCGTCCCGATCTGAGCGCCGGCGATGGCCCCAGCGCCCCAGCCGGCCAGCCGGCCGGCTTCTTCATGTTCCTTGTCCGATTCAGCCATTCCAAGTCTCCTTGCACTCAAGATGAGTGGTTGTTTCCGGCGGGACCGGCGGCCCGCGCGGGCAGTCCGAGCCATGCATCGGCGCATGCCACGGTAGGACGCCGGCGGGCCGCCGGAAGTTGCGCGGCAACGATGCCGGGCGGCGCCGCCGGATTCTGCTATCATGCCTCAAACCATGTCGCCGCCGGCGCCGGATCCGATCGCCGCCGGCCGGGCAGAAAGGATTCCGCCATGACCCAGGCGCAATTTCCCAAGGAGACCAGCGCGACCGGCGCGTTTGTCCGCCAGCCCTATACCATCCGCGACCGAATCACCGCCGACGGCTCGTCGGGCTTTCCCGCAGCAGCCGGCCGCTACCACCTCTATGTCTCGCTGGCCTGCCCGTGGGCGCATCGCTCGATCATCGCCCGCAAGCTGCTGGGCCTGGAGGACACGATCTCGCTCTCGGTAGTCGATCCGATCCGCGACGAGCGCGGCTGGGCCTTCACCGAGGGGCTGGGCCACGGCCCCGACCCGGTCAACGGCTTCCAGTTCCTCTCCGAGGCCTATCTCGCCACCGACCCGGCCTACGACGGCCGCTACACCGTGCCCTGCCTATGGGACCGGGAGCGCGGCCGGCTGGTGACCAACAACTATCCCGACATCACGATCGACCTGGAGACCCAGTTCGGCGCCTTCCAGCGGCCGGGCGCGCCCGATCTCTACCCGGCGGCCTTGCGGGATGAGATCGATGAGATCAATGAGCTGGTCTACCGCGATGTCAACAACGGCGTCTACAAGGCCGGCTTCGCCGCCAGCCAGGCGGCCTACGAGGAGGCGGTGACCGCCCTGTTCGCCCGGCTCGATTGGCTGGACGAACTGCTGGCCGGCCGCCGCTACCTGCTCGGGCCCCAAATCACCGAGGCCGACATCAGGCTCTTTACCACGCTGGTGCGGTTCGACGCCGTCTATCACGGCCACTTCAAATGCAATCTGCGCCGACTTATCGATTATGTCAATCTATGGAGCTACGCCCGCGACCTCTACCAGCAGCCGGGCTTCGGCGAGACCGTCGACTTCGACCACATCAAGCGCCACTACTACATGACCCACGACAAGCTGAACCCGAGCCGGATCGTGCCGCTGGGGCCGATCGTCGACTGGAACGCGCCGCACGGCCGCGCGGCGCTGGGCTAAGGAAAGGAACCTTGTGAGCGACGAATTGATCATCCGCGAGGCGCGGCCCGAGGATCGCGCCGCCGTGCTGGAGGCCACGCTGGCGGCCTACGAGCAGTACGCCGAGCGCATGCCGCACTGGGAATCCTATCAGCGCCACCTGCGCTCGCTGCTGGGCGGCGACGTGGCCCCGGGCGTCTGCATCGTGGCCGAGCTGGGCGGCGCCATCGCCGGCAGCGTGCTGCTCTACCCGGCCTCGGCCCGCGTCTACGCCGTGGAAAGCGCCAACGGCCCCTGGCCCGAGCTGCGCCTGCTGGCGGTGGCGCCCGCCGCCCGCGGCCGGGGCGTGGGCGCCGCGCTGCTTGAGGAGTGCGTGCGCCGCGCCCGCGCCGACGGCGAGGCCTATCTCGGCCTCCACACCGAGGACATGATGGCGGTCGCCCAGCAGATGTACCAGCGGCGCGGCTTCGCCCGCGTGCCGGAGAAGGATTTCGAGCCGGCGCCCGGCGTCCATGTCAAGGGTTACCGCCTGCCGTTGGACGAAAACGCCGCCTGATCATTAGGCGGCGCGCCGGCCGATCACCCAGCCGCCGCGCCGCCTGTCAGTAGGTCTCCCCCAGCCAGCGGCTCGCCCGGCGCCACAAGAAAATCGCAACCAGGGCCGCTGCGATGCAAGCGCACAGCGCCAGGCAGCCGCCGATCCCCCACAGATAGAGCACCGCCCGACCGAAGCCGGAGCCGCAGCTGCTGAGTTGCTTGTAGCCGGCGGGATCGTAGGTGGGGTTGAGCGGGTGGCCGAGCTGGAGCGGCACGGCCAGCGGCTCGTTATCGTGCAGGAGACTCAATGTCAGCGTTTGGGTGGCGGGCAGCGTCGCCGGACGGCCTTCGCCGTAGCGCGTATCCACGGCCGGCGCCAACGACGCGGCGGGCGGGACGAGGGCGATGATCAACTCCTGGTCATTCGTCGCCAGCACCCACTTGCCGTCGCGCGGGACGTAAACCTGCTCGTCGCGGAGGCGGAAGGTGGCGGTGACGCCGGAAGATCCATACACATCAGCGACGACGATCTCCGCCGGGCGATGCCCTTCGTTGCGCAGGGAAATCTTCGGCGGATTGCTGCCGATGCCCGGCCAATTCTCGATCGGCAGCGGCGTGATCTTCAGCCCGGCCGGCAGCGCCGACTGATCCACGACAACCGCCGGCTCATACCAAGACAGCCACTCCTCGGGCGAAAGCCGCCGCGTGCAAGCCTGCGCCGGCCGCGGCCATGCCAGCGCCGTCAGCGCCAGAACCACGCACAAACCCGCAAGCCACCGGCGGCGGGGAACCCATGCAATCATCGATGCGCCTCTCTCAATCCTGGGGAATTTAACGGAACAGCAGCTCGGTCTGCCGCTCAAGGGCCGCCGCCAGGGCCGCCAGCGCCGCAGCTTCGAGCGCGGGCAGGCGGGCGGGATCGAGCTGGAGGATCGCCGCCGCATCCTCGGCGGACTCCGCGGCGCCCATCCTGCCGATGCCCCGGCGCAGGCGGATGAGCCGGGCCTGGCGGGGCGGCAGCAGCGCCAGCGCGTCGCCGATTCGCCGCTCGGCGACGCCCAGATCATCAGCCAGCCGCCGCAGATTGGCCCAGCGCCGCATCTCGGCGGGCTCGCCAGCGCCCAAGGCGGCCTGCTCGCCCGGATCGAACAGCTCGCGCCAGTCCAGCAGCTGCGCCTCAAGCTCGGCGGGCGCAAGTTCCAGACAGAGGCCAGCGTAGCCAGCCAGCTTGCGCGCGAGCCCCGCCAGCAGCGCGTCGGCGTCGAGGCCGGGAGGCCAATCGCCGGCGCGCTGCCCGATCCGCTCAAGCGCCCCGGCGCGGCTGCGGCCGGGATCCGCCGGCTCGATCAGCACGCCGTCGCGCTCGCCGCCCGGCCCTGCGGCGCCCAGCACCGCCAGCCGGTAATCGTCGGCCTGGATCGACTGGCGCAGCGCGGGGGCGGCGGCATCGGGATCGCCAGCAGCCTGATCGATGATCCGCATGGCGCTGGCCCGCTCTGGATAGCGCCAGAGCACCTCCACCGCCGCCTGGCGCGGCTCGACAAACGCCGCCGACCACAGCAAGCCCTGCTGCTCGAGCGATGACAGCAGGCGCGCGGCGGCTTCGATCACCAGCGCTTCATTCACGGCGTCCCCCTCTCAATCCCAACAACAGATTCCTGATGGCTGAACGATTCGCCGGGCCGGCGGTTCCGATCCGGCTCAGGGCGCCGGCCGGAAGCGCTGCTGGAAGGCGCGCAGGGTCGCGCGTTCGGCGCTGTGATCGTAGACGGCGAACACCACCCGGTCGAAACTGCCGCCGAACGCCGGGCTGGCGAGCCACAAGCCGAAGGCGTCGGCGACCAGCT
>DASWWB010001184.1:0-1918 GCA_036406115.1 Herpetosiphonaceae bacterium | reverse complement strand
CGCCAGCTGGCCGCGCAGCGACCAGGCCAGCCAGGCGGCGGCGCCGGCCCACACGAGCCCAAGCGCCAGGACCGCCAGCAGGACGCGCAAAAAGCGGCGTCGCCGCCGCTTTTTGCCAGAATGCTCAGGTATGGCCGTCGAGCCCATCGAGCCCGCGAGCTAGCCGATCGCCGGGCGGCGGCGCTGAGCGACCAGCAGCGCGGCGCCGATCAGCACCAGCAGGCCGCCGAGGGCGAGCAGCAGGCCGTTCGACTCGCCGCTGGCGCCGGTGTTGGGCAAGCCCGAGGGCGGGCCGCCGGCGGTGCCGACTGCGATCGCAACCGGGTTGGAGGCCGTCGTGACAATCGGGGGGACGCTGGGCGTGCCCGGGCCGGGGGTGCCGGCGGGGCCGGGCGGCGGCATGGTGACACGGGCGACATTGACCGTCGTGGTGCCGTTGGGCACGGTCTGGCGCACGCGGACCGTGATCGTCACCGTGACTGTCTCGCCGGGCTGGAGGGTGCCGACATCGACGCGGACGTTCTGGCCGTTAACCGTCACGGTGCCCTTGGTCGAGGTGACCGAGACAATCTCCAGAATATCGGCGATCTGATCCTCGATCACCACATCCGGCTGCTCCACGCCCTGGTTGTTGGCGACCTGAATGGTGAAGGTGAATTGCTGGCCGGGGTTGGGGTTGTTGGTGCTGACGGATTTGGTGGCCAGCACGCCGGTCGGCGGGGTGCCGGTCGGGGTCGGGCCGGCGGTCTGACCATAGGCGACGCCCCAGCTGCCGCCCCAGCCAGCCAGGAGACACAGCAAGCCAAAAGTGCAGAAAATCCAGGCTACCGACTTCGAGGGTTGGCGCATAGGGTCGCTCCTTAAATCATGAAAACTAGAACGAATTGATCGATGCACATATTAAGAACGCAGAGCCGCACGCGAATATCTTACCACGACTCCGGACGGTCAACGGAACAGGATTGGCGGATGCTGCACGCTTCCGGCTGAGCATACCACGGCGGACCAAATTCCGCCAGCGCTCCGCGTCAAGGCGCGGCGTAGGCGATCGGCAGCGCCGGGTCGCCGAAAAGCAAAAAGGTCTGCAAGACATCGTCGGCGCCGTCGACGGGCGCGGCCGCCGCCGCCATCCGGCGCTGGGCGTGGAGCAGCGCTTTGCCCAGCGTCGGGATGCGCTGGCCGGCGAAGGCGTCGACCAGCCCGTCGCTCAGGGCGCGCTGGTCGGTCGGCAGGGTCAGGCTGGTCGGCGCCAGCAGCGCCACCGCGCCGCCTCCCGGCTGCCAAAGCAAGGTTTCGGCCAGCGACTCCTGGCGCGGATGGATGAACAGGCCGGTCAGGCAGGTCATGTTGATGATAATCGGCAGGCGGTCGCCGGCAGCCAGCGCCGGGACATCAGCGGAGCTGAGCAGCCGGTCCTTGCCCCACTGGGTGACGCTGCCGTGGCCGAAGTAGGCGACCAGCAGCCGGCCCTCGCCGATCCTGCCCGCCACCGCGCCGGGCGCCCCGGGATCGCCGGGCGGATAGCTCAGCGCCTCGGCGGCGTAGGGCGGCGCGAACCCGGCGAGGAAATGGTCGGCGGCCGCCTTGAAATCCGGCTCCTGGCCGTCGGCGACCGCCAGGACCGAGCGCTGCCACGGGCCGGCGGCGGCCTGCTCGTAGGCCAGGATCTTCGCGACCGCTGCGGCGATCTGGCCGGGCTCGCGGGCGGGCAGGCGGCCCAGGGCCAGGTCGGGCAGCTGATCGTCGTCGAGCTGGGCGAACAGCACGTCGCTGCCGGTCTGGCCGCCGAAGGCCGTGTCGACCATAAACGTCGGCACGCCGGGCGGCGGCGGGCCCAGGTAGCCGCGCGGATCGCTGGTCGCGTCGCCGGCCAGCAGCACATAGCTTGGCGCCGGCTGCCAGGATTGGCTAGCGTGGC
>DASWWB010001183.1:0-6450 GCA_036406115.1 Herpetosiphonaceae bacterium | reverse complement strand
CCCGGCGGCATCGGCAAGACCCGACTGGCGCTTCAGGCGGCCCGGGCGGCGGCCGAAGCTGGCTGGTTCCGCGACGGCGTCTGGTTCGCCGATCTGACCGCCGTCGGCTCGGCCGAGTTTCTGGCCGCCGCGCTCTGCCGGGCCGTCGGCCAGCCCTGCCCGCCGGGCGATGATCCGGAGCAGCGGCTTGCCGCCTTTGTGCGCGGCAAAGAGCTGGCGCTGGTGCTCGACAACTTCGAGCAGCTGATCGAACAGGGGGCGCCGCTGGTCGCGCGGCTGCTGGCGGCGGGCGGCGGCCTCCGGCTGCTGGTGACCTCGCGCCAGTGCCTGGACTTGGCCGAGGAGTGGCTGATCGAGGTGGGCGGGCTGGGCTATCCCGCCGCCGGCGAGCGCGGCGACGGCTCGCACAGCGCGGTTGCCCTGTTCGCCGCCCGCGCCCGGCAGGCGCTAGGCTCGTTCGCGCCCGCGCCCGGCGGCGAGGAGTGGCTGGCGATCGACCGGATCTGCCAGCTCGTCGAGGGCATGCCGCTGGGCATCGAGCTGGCCGCCGCCTGGGTCAAAACCCTGCCCTGCGCCCAGATCCTGGCCGAGATCCAGCAGAACATCGATTTCCTCGGCGGCGGGCGGCGCAACCAGCCGGACCGCCACCGCGGCCTGCGGGCGGTGTTCGAGCACTCCTGGCGGCTGCTGGCTGATCAGGAACAGCGCGCTCTGGCCCAGCTCGGCGTGTTTCGCGGGCCGTTCAGCCGCGAGGCGGCGCTCCAGGTGACCCAGGCCGAGCTGCGGGTGATCGCGGCCCTGATCGATAAGTCGCTGGTCCGCCGCTCGCGCGACGGCGGCTACAGTCTCCACGAGCTGCTGCGCCAGTACGCCGCCGAAAAGCTGTGGGCCGAGCCGGCGACCGAGGAGGCGGTGCGCGGTCGCCACGCCCGCTACTACGCGCTGTTCGCCCAGCAGCAGCACGGCCGCTGGGACGGCCAGCAGGAGGAGAGCGCCCGGCTTCAGCTGCAAACCGAGCTGCCCAACATCTGCGACGGCTGGCGCTGGGCCGGCGCCGGCGGCCAGCCCGCCGTGCTTGAGCTGTGCCTGGAGCCGCTGTACGATCTCTACCTGGCCACCCATCTCTGCCAAGAGGGGCTGGCGCTGTTCGAGCAGGCCGCCGAGTCGCCCGCCGCCGCCGGCGCGCCGCTCCTGCGGGCCAGGCTGCTCGCCCGCCAGGCCCAGTTTTGCTACGAGCTGGGGCGCTTCGATCACGGCCGGGAGCGGCTGCGGGCCGCCCTGGCGCTGCGCGAGGGCACGCCGCCCGACCACGCCGAGCTGGCTCTGGCCTACGAGCTGCTTGGCCTGATCGCCCACCAGCAGGGCGACCCGGCCGCCGCCCGCCCGCTGCTGGCCGAGGCCGCAGCCCACGCCCGCCGGACCGGCGACCACGCCCGGGCCGCCCACATCCAGCTCTCGACGGGCTCGGTCGCGATCGCGCTGCGCGACTATCCCGCCGCCAGCGCCGCCCTTGACGAGAGCCTGATGATCTATCAGCGGCTCGACAAGCAGTGGGGCGTCGGCCACGCCCTGCGCTTCCTCGGCATGGTGGCGCAGGCCGAGGGCGAAGCCGGGCGGGCGCGCGAACTCTACCAGCGCAGCCTGCTGCTGTTCCAGGAGATCGGCAATGTCCCGGGCGAGACGCTGGTCCTGCTCTACCTGGGCGACGCCTGCGCCGGGGATTCCGCCGCCAGCCGCCCCGCCGACGCCGGCTACTATTACCGCCGCGCCTTCGAACTGGCCGCCGCCAGCCAATCGACCCCGATGCTGCTGCGGGTCGCCCTGAGCGTGTCGCGGCTGCTGGCCGGGGCGGATCAGCCTGGCGGGGCGCCGCGCGAGCTGGCGTTCCTTCTCGCGGGCCTGGTGGTGAGCCACGCCGGCGCCGGGCCGGCCCTCAAGCAGCAGGCCCGCGAGGTGCAGGCGGCGCTGGCCGCCTCCCTCCCGCCGCGCCTGATCGACGATCTCCGCCGCCAGGCCGCCGGCCTGCGCCTCGAAGACGCCCTGGCCCGCGCCGGCGATCTCGCGCTGCCCGAGCAGGCCGCTCCCGCCGTCCTGGCGCTCGGCGCGGGGTGATGGGATTGAAGATCAGGGATCGAGGATTGGGTGCGGCGGAGCCTGGACAAACCCATAAGGCTCGACTATCATCACGGCGACATGCCTCCGCCCGCTGCCACCTCCGCTTGCTGCCGCCCGCCGCGTGGCTGTTTTGAAGCGCCAAGGAGCAAGGAATGGCTCATCCGCTGATCGAAGTCCTGGTCGAGCTGGCGACTAACCCCTCGCTGCAAGACAATCTGTCCGACTCGCTGCTGGAGAAGCACGGCGTCACCGATCCCGCCCAGCGCGACGCCCTGCTGCGCAAGGACAAGGCCGCCCTGCTTGATCTGCTCGGCGGCGCCACCGCCGAGCTCGCCAACAACGGCACTGTCTACACCCTCGCCGGCTCGCTGACCGGCCAGACCGACCAGCTCGTCGGCTCCAGCCTGCTGGTGCTCGACCGCACCAGCACCTACGACATCCAGCTCGGCAAGAATTTGCGGGCGCGGGTGATCAGCGGCACGCTGGAGCTGCTGGACTCCGATCCGGCCCGGGCCGATGGCGAGCGGAAGTAGGCGGGCCATGGCGGATGGCTCGCTGGTTATCGTCGGCACCGGCATCATGTTCGCCAGCCAGCTGACCCTGGAGGCGCGGGCGCGGATCGAGCAGGCGGAACAGGTCTTTTTCCTGGTCAGCGAGCCGGCGAGCGCGGCCTGGATCGCCGAGCTCAACCCGCGGGCCGAGTCGCTTGGCCCGTTCTACGTCCCCGGCCGGCGCCGGCTGGATATCTACCAGGCCATGGCCGACCACCTGCTGGCGCCCGTTCGGGCCGGCGCGGCGGTTTGCGCGGTGTTCTACGGCCACCCCGGCGTGCTGGTCACCCCGGCCCACCAGGCGTTGCGCCAGGCCAGGGCCGAGGGGCTGCGGGCGCGGATGCTGCCCGCCGTGTCGGCGGAGGATTGTCTGTTCGCCGACCTGGAGGTTGATCCGGCCTTCCACGGCTGCCAAAGCTTCGACGCCACCGACTTCCTGCTGCGGCGGCGCCGCTTCGATCCGCGCTCCAATCTCATCCTGTGGCAGATCGGCGTGACTGGCGAGCTGCACCTGGGCCGCAATCCCGCCGGCGCGGGCCTGGCGGTGCTGGCCGAGGCGCTGCTGGCCGCCTATCCCGCCGACCATGAGGCGGTGGTGTACGAGGCGGCCCAGTACCCGGGCTTCCCGCCGCTGATACAGCGGGTGGCGCTGGGCGAGCTGGCGGCGACTCCCGTCACCACGCTGTCGACGCTGTACGTTCCGCCCCGCGAGGCCGCGCCGTTCGATCCGGCCATGCTCGATCGCTTCGGGCTGGAGTGGGCGGATGTTGTGCTGGCGGAGCGGGAGGGCTGATGGACACCAATCTGCCGCTCGCGGTTTTTTCGATTGACTTTCGCGGCGCGATCGAGCTGCGCGATCCCCGCACCGATCAACCGCCCGCCGGGCCGCACTGGCTGCGCGGCGGCCCAGCCCAGCCCGTCGCCTACCCGGCGGGCGCGGCGCCGGCGATCGAGGTCGCCTTCCTCAATCTGCGTTACCTCAGCGACGGCGTTCCCGTCGCGGCGATCTACGCCAGGGGGACGGGCGGCGGCGTGGCCCGGCGGCGTGTGCCGCTCTCGTTCGACGGCGCCGGCCTCTCCGAGCCGCTGCGCTTCACGCTGGCCGCCCCGCTGCCGGCGGCGATCGGCGAGCACCACTACCGCTTCGACTGGTTCGCCGCCTACGCCGGCCGCCCCGATCTCTACCTCGGCTCGACCGAGCACAGGATCTTCACAACCTGGCGCCCGGCCGCCCCGCCGCTGCCAGCCTGGGCCTACGCCCCGGTGCTGGCCTGGAGCTGCCAGTGGGCGGCGGGCGCCGATTCGCCCAAGGCGATCTGCGACGCGCTGATCGGCAATCTGGCGCTCTCGGGCCTGAGCTACGGCCTGGAGGGCAGCCAGAGCGTCCGCAGCCTGCTGCTGCGCGGCGGCGGCACCTGCGGCGGCTGGTACCGGCTGTTCCAAAGCCTGGCCGCGTGCCAGGGCGTCGAGGTCCTGCGCCGCGACCTAACCGTCGTGACCGACCGCGAGCTGCCGCCGGCAGGCGACCGGCTCTGGGATGGCGTCGTTGCCGCAGGGGCAGGCCTCAACCAGCCCGCCCCTGCCGTCGATCCCTACGATTTCGCCGAGGAACGCGAGCGCTTCCCGATCGGCCCCGCGCCGGTCGCGGTGGAGCGGGTCATCGCCCGCCGCTACGCCTTTCGCGGCCAGCCCCGGGCGCTCGTCGGCGTCGCGGACTCGACCCACGCCCTGAATTTCCTGGTTGCCGAGGATGGCACGACCTATCTTTATGATCCCAGCTTCGGCGCCGGCCCCCTGCCCTGGCCCGGCGCGCCGCCCGAGCCCGGCAGCTTTGTGAGCGGCGCCGCCCTGGCGGCCTTCAAAGCGTCGTACCTCGACCAGGCGTTCCCGTTTCTGATCGGCAGCATCCGCAACGGCGAGGTCTGGTATGAGACAATCTGGCGGGCGGCGCCGGGCCAGAGCCAGTACGGGCTGCTGGTCGCCAGCGGCCTCGTGCCGCCCGAGGCGCTGACGATCGGCTGGTCGGTCAATGGCGACTGAGCCGGCAGATCGGATTGGCGCGGCGGCGCGTCTCAAATTGACATAAGGAGGGGTAATGGAGATAACAGTGCGAATTCTGGCTGCCGGCGATGCGGCGGCGCTGGACAACGTGGCGCCCGATGTGTTCGACAATCCGATCGATCCGCGCTGGACCGCCGAGTTCCTGGCCGACCCGCGCCATCACCTGGCGGTGGCGGTCAGCGGCGGGCAGGTCGTCGGGATGGCGTCGGCGCTGCACTACGTCCATCCCGACAAGGAGCCGCAGCTGTGGATCAACGAGGTGGGCGTGGCGCCGACCCACCAGCGCCAGGGGATCGGCCGCCGGCTGCTTGAGGCGCTGTTCGCCCGCGGCCGGGAGCTGGGCTGCCGCGAGGCCTGGGTCGGCACCGACGAGGACAATGAAGCTGCGCGCGGGCTGTACGGCGCCGCCGGCGGGCGCGAGGAGCCGTTCGTGCTGGTGGCCTTCGATCTAGAGCAGGAGCCCCCGGCCGCCTGACGCACCGGGCTCCTCGTCGCCGGGCGTGGCGCGGAAGCGAATCGCCGCGTGGATCACCCCGATCACGGCGCCGATGGCCGCGCCCCAGCCCGCCCGGTCCAGCGGGAAGCCCGCCAGCATCAGGAGCGGGAACGAGCCGGCCAGGACCGCTCCGAGCAGCAGCAGGTGGATCGGCGCGAGCGGCGCGGCGCCGTCGGCGAGCTTGCGATCGTTGAAGCGGTGTTCGAGCCAGGTCGCGGTGAGGAAAATCACCCAGAGCGCGGCACTGCGCGTCCAGTGCGGCGCGACCCAAAGCATGATCACGATGAGGAGCAGACAGACCCAGGCCGAGACCAGGCCGGCGTGGGCGAGGCGCAGGGCGCGGCGGCGGGCAGGGAGCCAGCGGGCGGCGGCGGATTGGGCAGGGTGATGCATGGCGCTTCGATCCTCTCTCATTCAATCAGCATCGGTACGCGGCGGGCGCCGCTCAGGTTGGGGCGGCGCGGACGACAAAGTTCGCGCACTCGACGATGCCGTGCAGCCCTTCGGCGTTGTATTCGATCACCAGGCCGGCGCTGCCGCCCGGCAGCTCGTCGTTGTCAAGGTCGGTGGCGTATTGGTCGTTGATCATCAGCGTGATCCTCGGCCCTTGGACCAGAGCCGCCAGCTTGTTCCATTTGGCCTGGCGGATCATCGGCGCGTACGTCCAGCCGATCAGCGTGGTCCAGACATTGTCGCGGAAGACCCACATGGCGTAGCGCTGGTCGTCGCATATCTGGAATGAGTAGTAATCGTTGGCGTTGCAGCGGGCGAACAGCAGGCCGTAGCTGACTTGGGTCGTGCCGGCGACCCGCAGCATCTGGGCCTCGATGTAAAAGCCGGGCGCCCGGGGCTGCGCGCGCAGGCTTTCAGGCGTTGATTTGGTGACCATCCGCTGCCTGGACGTGATATTGAAATGCAGCCTGCCGACGCCGACCCGCCGCTCGCCGACCATGTATTCGTTATCGGTGTACATCACCGACCACTTGTTGCGATTGTCGCGGAACGACTCCGCCATCACCACCGGCCAGCTCTCCCAAGCGCGTTGGACCTGCGGCAGGGCGATCGTGGCGTTCGCCGCGATGTGGGCGGTTGCTCCTGTCGCGGGCGGCGCGCCGGGCCGGGGTGCGGGCGCCGGGGGCGCGGCGGCGAGCCCGAGCAGCGCCTGCTTGAAGGCCAGGGCGCTGGCCGGCCGATCGTGCTGGGCCTGGGACAGGGCCGCCATAATCG
>DASWWB010001182.1:0-4406 GCA_036406115.1 Herpetosiphonaceae bacterium | reverse complement strand
CTGGCTCAGCGCCTGCTTGCGCCCTTTGTATTTGCCCTGCGCCTTCGCCAGCGCCACGCCCTCGCGCTGGCGCTCGCGGATCAGCGCCCGCTCGAACTCGGCAAACGCGCCCATCACCGACAGCAGCAAGGTCGCCATCGGCGCATCGTCGCCGGTAAAGGTCAGCTGCTCTTTGCTGAACTGGACCTGGATGCCGCGACGGGTCCAGTCCTGCACCAGCTGGCGGAGATCATCGAGGTTGCGCGCCAGCCGATCCATGCTATGGACCACCACCGTGTCTCCCGGCCGGACAAAGGCCGCCAAGGCGGCGAGTTGGGGCCGGTCGGTATCCTTGCCCGACACGCGATCCGTGAACACCCGATCGAGCACCAGGCCGTCGAGCTGGCGCTCAGGATTCTGCTCAAAGCTGCTCACCCGCACATAGCCGACCCGGTGTCCTGCCATGCGTCCCTCCCGATCTGCCAAAAGTGTCATGATAGAGTCTATAACGTCTTGGCGGTAGTGTCAAGAAATACAAAGAGGACTCTATTGACACGCTCAGGCGGGGCGAAAAGTGTCAACCCTAAGGGTGCCTCATTAGGGTATACTTACCATGACACATATTAACCAAGGCAAATGGCGAGGATCTGGCGCACGGTTCCCACCACGGCGGTAAGCGGCGCACCCAGCAGGCCAAGTACCACTACACTTGTCCCCCACCCCAGCGCGGTGCTGACCTGGCCCCAGCCGCTGGCCAGGTCCTCAGTCCACAGCCCAACCACAATGCGCACCGCCCCGATCCCCAGCATCACCAGACCCAGCCACTGCGCCAGATGGAGGCCATGGGCACACGCGGTCACGCCCTCGTCGAGGAGCAGACTCAGCCCGAACATCAGCACCAACGCCCCCGTTCCCACGACCCACCAGCGGCGCCCCAGCCCCGGCGGCTCCTCGGCGGATGGACTCTGATACATCGCGCGCTCCTCTCGTCGCTCATGCGTGCGGTGCGGGCCGACATCACCCATGGCGGTTCCTTGAAACCCATGGGGGTTTGCGGACACGCATTGTGGACTGGTTTGCGGGACACCCTGCTCCGCTCAGCAACTATGCGCTCGCAGGTATCCCACATTGTATACTTTTTGGGACTAACCGATAATTCTAGTGTTACCACTCAACGTGTAGCATTCCACCCTATATCTGTGATGGCTGTGCATTCTGGATTACTGGTTTCTGCATATCGCTGTGCCCTTAAGCCCCCAGACGCCGAATTGCCATTAAAAATCCATGAAATAGTAATTGATCCATATTTATCACTTTGCGTCACTGAGGCTTGACCATTGGCAATTGGTAAGGAGGCATAGGGGTAAAGCAATCGATCAGAACATTGTCCCAAAATAAATTTAAAGTCAAAGACGACGATAATTCCATCCTGAACAGTAAATTCCACTGTCGTCCCCTGTGTGGTCGTTCCATTCCATTGTCCATCATATTGCCGATTAACACTGGGTGTGTTTGTTGGCGGAATTGGGGTTGCCGTGGGTGGAACTGGCGTCGCTGTGGGCGGGATGCTTGTTGCGGTCGGCGGCTGTCGGGTCGCTGTGGGCGGAATGCTTGTTGCGGTTGCAGGCTGCCGAGTCGCCGTTGGCGGCATGGGCGTTGCAGTTGGGCGTGCGCGAGTCGCGGTTGCTGCCTGCGCCACGACTGGCTGCGGAGTGGCTGTTGCGGGCGCTGGGATCGGCGTTGACGGCTCGGGCGTCGCCGTTGGCTGGGTGGTTGACGCTGCGGTCGTGGGTGCGGCCGGGCGTGTCGCAGAGGGCGGCCGGGCGGTCGGCGGAACCGGTGCGGCACCCCTCGTCGCGGATGGTGCTGGGGTACTGGATGCCGTCGGCACCGCTGCCAGCACTTCCTCCGTTCCTGCTGGCCCAGCACCCGGCCCCCACACCGCGAAACTGCCGATCATGACGGAGGTCAGCAGCAGCCCTCCGCCTGCCACCCACCAGCGCCGTCGGCGGCGGGCCTGGGGCTGGGCGGCCATGACCGGGAATGCGATGGTTGCCGCCTGGCCTGCTGGCACGATCACCGTCGCGCCGCTGGCGGCCGGGGCGCTGGGCGCCTGGAGCGCCTGGCGCATCACTGCCGCGCTCGCCGGCCGCTGCGCAAAGCCGACCCGGAGGGCCTGGGTCAACACCTCACTCACGCCCACCGATACCTGGGGATTGCGCTGATGGACCGGCAGGAGCGGATCTGGCTGGCCGTTAATCGTCGCCGCCACGCGCGTCAGCACATCAGGCGCCGGGGCACCAACCAACAGGTGGTAAAGCGTTGCCGCGACCGAGTAGAGATCACTTTGCGCTCCGGTCCCGGTCCCCTGGATTTGTTCCAGCGGCGCATACAGCGGCGTGTAGCCCCGCACGCTGCTGGTCGTCGTCAGCATCGTCGTCGCAATCGTCCCTTTGGCCAGCCCAAAATCCAGCAGCATCAGCATCCCACGGGCGGTCACCTTGAGGTTGTGGGGCTTGATGTCGCGGTGCAAGATCGGCGGCTGATGGGTATGGAGATAGTCGAGCACATCCAGTAATTGATCGGCCCACGCTAACACCTGGCCGACCGGAAAGGCTTGGCCCCGCTGATCGAGCTGGTCGGCCAGGTCAGCACCGGGAATATAGTCCATCACCAAAAACTGATCTGTCCCTTCCGCAAAATGGTCACTCACCCGCGGCAAACAGGCGTGCTGGAGTGTTCCCAGCAGCTGCGCCTCATGGGCAAAGGCTTTGATCACCTGCGGATCGGCCAGTAAGAGGTGCTTGAGCGCCACCCGTCGTTTGAGCCGGCTATCCTGTGCTTCGTAGACGGCCCCGACGCCGCCTTGGCCAAGCAACCGCACGATCGTATAGCGCTGTTGGAGCTGGGTTCCGGCAGCAAGCATACGCTGATCTCCACTCAAAGGCGGAACGGCACTCGCCGCACCCACCAGCTATATCTATCCCTCACCCTGGCAGACCGGGCTTATGGATGAGCTTACGATCCCCGCTCGTACGCTACAACGCCCACCCTACCGCAGCCGCGCCAGCATGTGATTGATCGCCGCCCGGTCAAAGCGGGCCGGATCGAAGTCCTCGCCAACCCACTCCTGTGATAGGGCGTGCTCAGGATGGGTGGCATCCTGAAGGGCGGTAAGCAACCGCCGATAGCCCCAGACTCCACCGCAATCCTCCGGCGGGCCGGCGCGGTCACCCGCCAGACACACCACGGCCGGCTGCCCAGGTTCAAGCACCCCCCGGCGCTCCACGGTTACAGCATGGCGCCAATCGTCGCCAAAATCATACTCGTACAGGAAGGAAAACGGTTTGCGGCTCCGCCGCTCCGGCACCAGCGATTGGAGTTTGACCCGGTGCGTGGAGCGGGTCTCCTCAAGGTCAAACCATGGGTCGCTGTAGGTATAGTCACCAATCACAAACTGATGCAGATGGCTGTTCTCCCAGCCCATGACGACTTGGATCAGCCGATGCAGTTTCCCCAGCGTGATGGTCTGAGGCACACGCACCTGCCGCCAAATCAGCGGATCGCTCCCAACTAGGTCGATCCGCAGCTCATAGGTCGGTATTTCTGCGGCAGCGGTCGCCATGCCGTCCTCCTTCGTCGCGTCATAACGGTGCGGAGGCATCATAGCAGCGTTGCTGATCATCGACGAGTCCGCAGGCCAGCCCGTGCCTAGCGGTGAAGTACAGCGTCCGCCACTGCTTATGACCATCGCGACCGCTCAATTAGACCAAGAATAGGAACCTGGGCGTAGGCACTGCCGCGCAGTGTTCGCCAAGCTATACAATTCGGGACATGCGTGGTGGTTGGCGCCGCTCACGGATGGAGCGTGCTGCCGAGGAGCACCCCATCGGCCCAATAGACGCCGGTGTCGCCCGCCGGGAGCAGATCATAGGTCCAGCTGGCACCATACGGGATCTCGCGCCGGGTCACGATCACCGCGCCATCCAGCACGTCGCCCACCGTCAGCGCGCCGAGCGGCTGACCGGTGCTGGTCGGATGGCCCGCCGACGCCGCGACCTGGCGCCCGTCGGCCAACGTCAGCGCAATCAGGCGGTGGGTCGGCGGCGCCGCCGTGCGGCTGAGCTGGCGCACGGGCTGCGCTCCCCGCTCCCCCGTCGCCGTGCGCGTCCAGACCAGATCGCCGATCGCCAGCTCCGTGATCGGCACCGCGCCGCCCGGCGTGGCAATCTGGGTCGTCGCCGCCAGACACACGGGGCAGGTGCTGCCGTTCCACACGGCCTGGTCCGTCACCTCGATCGCGCCGTAGGGCGTGATCGTGCCCGCCAGCTTGATGGTGGTTGTCAGCGTGTCCTGCACCACAACGGTAAAGCGATAATCGCCCGCCGCGCCCGGCGTCAGGCTGATCATGCCGAGCTGGTGCAGCT
>DASWWB010001181.1:0-2956 GCA_036406115.1 Herpetosiphonaceae bacterium | reverse complement strand
GTCGCTGACTTTCTCTGCGACGTTGCCCACGACCTCGCCGGCCTTTTCCGTCAGGTTCTTAGCCGTCTCAACCACTTTGCTGATCAGACCGTTCGACTCTTCCGCCTGTGACTCCGCGCCAGAAGTCTGTGCCTCATCCGTCATTACCAACTGCCTCCTGTGAAATGCGTTTCCGACTCAACTGCCAGGTTTAAGGGTTTCCGTATGAATAAGTTCTGCACGTACCAGCTCAGCCAGTCCGCCGGATAATTGTTCGAGTTGATAGTACGAGGCCTTGAGGTGCTCTGCCAGCTCCTTGGCCAAGCCTCGGTAGAAATTAGGCAGCTCGGTGTCGATCACCACCGCCGGGATGTTTTGTGTGGCGATGAAATCGGCGAGCTGATAGGCTTCGTGCTGCGGCGGCATGTTTGTCATTGCGACATTCGCATGGCCGTCGGTGAGCAGCACCATCAGCGGCAAAATCTCTTTGTCGCGCGACCGAGCGCGGGCCAGCAGCTCGTAGCCAAGCAGCATCCCGCGGCTGAGCGGCGTTTTGCCGCCGGTCGGCATTGTTTTCAACCGCCGCTGCGCCATCTCGACGCTGTTGGTCAGCGGCAGCAGCACCGTCGCTCGGTCGCGGCTGAAGCTGACCAGGCCGACGAGATCGCGGCGCTGGTAGGCGTCGCGCAGCAGCGAGAGCACGGCGGCCTTGGTCGCCTGCATGCGGGTTTCCGCCGCCATCGACCAGCTGGCGTCGACCACGAAGCAAACCGCGTTGCGCGTGCGGCGCACCCGCACTTTTTCGCGCAGGTCGGTCCGCTCCAGGATGACCGCCCGCCGGATGTGGGGCGTGCGGCGGCTGCGCTGGAACGGCGCGGCGGCCCGCAGCGTGGCGTCGAAGGCCACGTCGGAGATTTTGCCCCGCGGCGTGCGGCTGGTGATGTAGCGGCCCTGCTTGCGCTCGGTGCGCGAGCGGGTCCGCCTGCCTGCCGCCCGACGCTGAAGCTGGTCCGATTGGGTCTCCAGCTTGCGGGGCCGATACTCCTGATTGATGTTAAAGATCTTGCCATCACCGCCCTGGGCGTCTTGGCTGGCTGGTGGCGGCGAACCTTTCGGCGCCCCCGTCGGCGGTGTTTCGTCCCCCGCCTCTTCGGCGGGCTGGCTCTCCTCCGACGGGGTCAGGCTTTTTTTGTGTCGTCGGCCCCCGCCTGCTGATCGCCCATCCCCTCGCGCTGCTCGGCGGCGCGCTCAAGCACGCTGGTGAGTTGGGCTTCGTCGAGGCGGACCTCGGCGAAGGGCTGGCGGCGCATGCGATGGGGCAGCGCCAGCTGGGCGGCGATGCGGATATCCTCCAGCGTGATGTTCGTCCTGCCTGCCAGCGCGGCGTGAGTGCGGGCCGTTTCCAGGATCGCCAGGTCAGCCCGATGGCCGTCGACTTGCAATTCCAGGGCCAGCATCGCCACGGCGGCCATATCCTGGCCGGTGATCTGGACCTGCGGCAGGAGCTGCTTGGCGGCGGCGATCCGCTCGGTGATTGCGTGCTCCTCGCGGTCCCAATCCTCGACGAAGGCCCGGGCGTCGGCCTCGTACGCCATGCGCCGCTGGATCACATTGACTCGCTCGCGCACATCCTTGAGTCCGCCGATCTCCACTACCAGGCCGAAACGGTCCAGCAGCTGGGGGCGCAGCTCGCCCTCCTCGGGGTTCATGGTGCCGACCAGGATGAAGCGGGCGGGATGCGAGATCGAGATGCCTTCGCGCTCGACGGTGTTGACGCCCATTGCGGCGGCGTCGAGCAAAATGTCAACGAGGTGGTCGTCAAGCAGATTGACTTCGTCGACATACAACAGGCCGCGGTTGACCTGGGCCAGCAGGCCAGGCTCGAAGCGCCGCTGGCCCTCGACCAGGGCATGCTCCAGATCCAGCGAGCCGACCAGCCGGTCCTCCGATGCGCTGACCGGTAGCTCGACCAGCCGGGTGGGGCGGCTGGCGACGGGCAGCTCTTCGCCGGCGCTGGCGCGGGCGCGGCAATCGGCGCACATCCGCTCGGGCTGGTCCGGGGGGCAGCTGTAGGGGCAGTCGTCTACCACTTTGATCGTCGGCAGCAGCCGCGCCAGGGCTCGGACCGCCGTCGATTTGGCGGTGCCTTTCTCGCCCCGGATCAGCACGCCGCCGATGCGCGGGTTAACAGCATTGAGCAACAAGGCTTGCTTGAGGCGGGGTTGGCCGACAATGGCGCTAAATGGATACAGCGGGCGAGCAAGTGGCTGCATGATCATCTTTCACGTAATGGAACGGAGGGTAGTCAACAAAAAAGCCAGCCGCGTAGGGCCGGAGGGTGGGCCGATGGAAAAGAGGTGATATGTGGAGTAGAGGTGAAGCCGCCAACGCGATCTGCCCAACTTCTTGTGCCTACTGCCTGGGCCTTCCAGACACCGTTCGGCGCCATTATCGCACACTGTTGTCACGGCGTCAACTAGAAGAGATAGTGTGTTTTAGGGCATGGATAAGCCTAGATGCGCAGTTCGGGCGGCGCCGGGCTGGATAGGAACGGCTCCAGCCGGGCTCAGCCTTTGGAATCGCGGGCTATTGTGCTACCAGCGCCTCGTCGCGCCCCACTAATCCCTGTGACCACGCCCACACAACCGCCTGGATCGATGTGTCCACTGCTAATTTTTGCCGTACGCCCTGAAGGATATTTTGCACGCTGCCAACGGTGATGCACATCGAGCTGGCGATCTGTTGGCTGGCCATGCCCCGCGCCAGCAGCATCAGCGCCTCTTGCTCGCGCGGCGTCAGTGGATTCGTTGTGCGTGTCATGCTGCATCTCCCTGAAGTTCAATCGTTGGTTGATGCAGTTATTATAGAAATCTGACCCTGGGCGCCGCTATTGGTTAAGTGCATTTTTAGTGCAATTTTTGGCCGCCCCCTCAGACGCAGCCAATGGATTCGTGCAGTGCCTCGTTCTGATCTACCA
>DASWWB010001180.1:0-3225 GCA_036406115.1 Herpetosiphonaceae bacterium | reverse complement strand
GTTGTCCTTTCAGGTGGGAGGCGCCGGACAGCCCGGCGGCTCAGTCCGCCGGCGCGGCGAGCGCGGAGAGAAACGCGACCACCGGCGGCGACAGCGGGATGGGATCGGGCTCGATTGGCTGGAGCCAGGGCGCGAGCGAGCCGTCGCCGGTGATCGGCAGATCGCGCAGCCGCGCCAGCGCCAGGGCGTCGATCGGGTTGATCGCCGTGTGGCAGGGCTCGTCGCCGCGCTCCAGCAGCAGATAGGCCTCAAGCTGCCGGGCCGCCGAGCAGCGCAGATGGACGCCGGGCAGCGCCACGCCAATCCGCTCCAGGATCAGGGCCAGCGCGAAGCCCATGCGCGAGCGCAGCGTCAGCGTGCCGGCGTTCTCGGCCCGGAACGCCTCGGCGTCCTGCGCGTCCACGGCGATTTGCAGCCGGTAGTCGCGCTCGGCGGTCTCCAGCACCAGCAGAGCGTGGTGCTGCTGGCACAGGCGCAGGCCATGGATGGCGAATCGATAGTCCATGCGGCGGTCCCCCTGTTCGCCGCCAGTTAGCGGCCGGCGACAATCCAATCTTGTAATTTCAGCTATTGAAACAGATTAAACTGTTTTTATTGGCGGCGAGTATAGCGGCCTCAGCCCGGGCTGTCAAGCGCCCGGTTGCCACGAGCGGCTTGGCGGCGCCAATGTTTTGTCAACTTGACAAGCGAGCGCCGCCGGGTATACTGCGCCCTCAGTAAAATTTGTTTCTTCAGATAAAACAGATTTTATTGCTTTTATCTTGCTGATGGAAGGGGTTTATGGCTACCGCAACCGCTCATCCCGCCTTCGCCGCCGACGGGCTGCCGCGCCCGATCGAGGGCGCCTTGACGCTGGACCGCTCGAACGACTTGCTGGCGGAGGCCCGCCGGCTCATTCCGGGACTGACCCAATCGCTGATGAAGCGCCCGGAGCAATTCGCGCTGGGCTCGTTCCCGGTCTACCTGGCGACCGGCGAGGGCGCGCTGGTCCGCGATGTCGACGGCAATGAGTACATCGATTTCATCTGCGGCCTGGGCGCGACGACCCTCGGCCACAACCACCCGGCGGTGCTTGCGGCGATCCGCGACCACCTGGGCGACGGCCTGCTGCACTCGCTGCCGACCGAGATCGAGCTTGACGCGACCCGCGAGCTGCTGGCGCTGATCCCGGGCGCCGAGATGGCGCGCTTCTTCAAGACCGGCGCCGACGCGACCTCGGCGGCGATCCGCCTGGCGCGCCACGCGACCGGCAAGGAGCGAGTGATCACGGTCGGCTACAACGGCTGGCACGACCACTTCATGTTCGACACGCCGGGCGTGCCGGCGGTGCTGCGCGAGTACACCCAGCGCATGCCCCTGTTCGTCGAGGCCGACGAGGCGCCGCTGCTGGCGGCGGTCGCGGAGGGCGGCGCGACCCTGGCCGCCGTGTTGCTGTCGGTGCCCTACACCCGCGAGCTAAGCGCCCCGTTCCTGCGCGCGCTGCGAGCGGCCTGCGACGAGGCCGGCGTGCTGCTGGTCTTCGACGAAGTGGTGACCGGCTTCCGCGTCGCCCTGGGCGGCATCCAGGAATACTATGGCGTCGCGGCGGATTTCGTCTGCCTCTCGAAGGGCATCGCCGGCGGCATGCCGCTCTCGGCGATCGCGGGCCCGGCGCCGATCATGGCCAAGCTGAACGATCTGCAAGTCTCGACGACCTTCGGCGGCGAGCTGCTGTCGCTGTATGTCTGCCAGGCGGTGCTGCGCGAGTACCGCCAGACCGACTATGTGGCGACGATCGCGGCGCTTGGCCGGCGGCTGCGCGACGGGATCAACGCCTGCGCCGCCGAGCTGGGCTTGGAGCTGCGGATCCTCGGCTACGACGCGATCCCCTTCTTCCGCTTCGCCGCCGACATGCCGACCCACGCCCGGCTGATGGAGTCGTTCCTCGGCGCGATGGCCAAGCGCGGCGTCCTGCTGCGGCGCGACGTGAATTTCATCTGCGGCGCCCACACCGCCGCCCAGATCGATTGGACCGTCGCCGCCGCCCGCGAGGCGCTGATCGAGCTGATCGACAGCGGCGCGGTTGGCGCGCAGGCCCGCGAGGCCTAGCCGCCTGGCGCCCGGCGGCGTTGAACCGCCGGGTGCCGGACCGGAGCGAGCACTGGCACCGATCCTGCTGGCCTGCCGCAGACCGCCGCCTCCTCGCCGTCGCCCCGCCCATCCGCCGGCCGGCGCGGCGCGTAGGGCGGGATATCACACCGAGGTGATGGGGATATGCAATCTGTAGCATAAGGAGCCACTCATGCAGGATCAGCTTATCGAATCGCAGCGGGACCAGCTCAACGACATGCAGCTTTATCTGGTCGATGAGTACGTCGAGGATTTTCAAGAAGGCTTGCTGACCCGGCGCGAGGCGCTGCGGCGGATCGCGGCGATCTCCGGCAGCATGGCCTTCGCCACGGCGCTGCTGGCGGCCTGCGGCGCCGAACCAGCCACCACGGCGCCAACCGCGACAACCGCCTCCGGCGCGACCTCGGCTCCGACTACGGCCCCCACCGCAGCGTCGGGCGGCGCCGCCACTCCGGCGCCGACGCCCGCCCCGCCCGATCCCGCCGTCAGCGTAGCCGAGACCGACCCAGCGGTCAGCGCCAGCATGGTCGAGTTCCCCGGCGACGGCGCCACGCTGATGGGCTACCTGGCCCGCCCGTCGGCCGACGGCGCGTACCCGATCATCCTGGTCTGCCACGAGAACCGCGGCCTGACTCCGCACATCCAGGACGTGGCCCGGCGCCTGGCCAAGGTCGGCTACGCAGCGCTGGCGGTCGATCTGCTGTCGCGCGAGGGCGGCACCGCCAAGCTCGGCGCCGACGCCATCCCCGGCGCGCTGGGCGGCATGCCCGAGGGCCAGCCGGTCGCCGATTTCCAGGCCGGCCTCAAATATGTCCAGGCCCAGCCCTTCGCCGACAAAGCCAAGGTCGGCATGGTCGGCTTCTGCTACGGCGGCGGCGTGACCTGGCGGGTGGCGACCAAAACCCCCGAGCTGAAGGCGGCGGTGCCGTTCTACGGGCCGGCGCCCAAGATCGAGGAGGTGCCCGGGATCAGCGCGGCGGTGCTAGCGGTCTACGCCGAGCAGGACACCCGCATCAACGAGGGCATCCCGGCGATCGAGGAGGCCATGAAGGCCAACGGCAAAACCTTCGAGAAGCAGATTTTCCCCGGCGTGAACCACGCCTTCCACAACGACAC
>DASWWB010001179.1:0-3202 GCA_036406115.1 Herpetosiphonaceae bacterium | reverse complement strand
GCCAACCGGCACCGCGCCGTCGAGCCGCCAGTCATTGAAGACCGCCGACGCCTCGTCCTCGGCGGCGCGCAGCAGCGCCGAGATTTGTTTGGTCGCCGCCTGGGCCTCGCCCCAAAGCTGCTCAAGCCGCTCGACGGCGGGAAACACGGTCCCGCGCATCTCGGCGTCGAATGCGTCGGCGGCATCGCCGACCCAGCCTTCGGGGATGATCCGCTCGCAGCTTTGCCGAACCTGCGCCTTCATCTGCGCGGTCGTATCCGCCGCCTGTCCGAGCCGCTGGGCGATCGCCTCCAGCGCCTCATAGTCCGCCTGCACAACGTCAGCCGCCATATCTCCTCCTACGTGATGGCAGTTGGCGGAGTCATTCTGGCTCCCCAGGCGGGGGAAACCCGTGGCGTGGCTGCGCGGGGCGCGGAAACCGGTCTCGGCAGCTGCGGCGGGGACTGGAAAGCGCGGAACGCTCCGCAAAACAGGTGATGGGGCAGTATACCACAGCTGCCGGCATTCCTTTAATCCAGATTTTACATTTGGCGCCCCCGAGCTTGACGCCGCGCGCCCCATGCCGGACAATGCCGCCATCCCACCCAGAGCACAGAAGGAGCCCTATGAAACTTCTCGCCGAGCTGTCGCAGCTGCATGACCGCGCCGCCCCGCCGTTGTTTGTCGCCGAAATCACCCTCGCCGAGGCCGCCGAGCTGATCGACGGAACCCGAGCCTACGGCGCCGTGTATATGGCCGATATCCTCGAAGAAGTCGCGCCGCTGGTCGAGCAGGGCGCCCCGCCGGCCCGCGAGCTGGCCGACCGGCTGCTGGCGGGCCAGCGCGTCGAGCTGCGCGCCGCCAACGTCGACCGGCTGGAGGAAGCCATCCAAATCGTCGCCAACGCCTGCCAGCAGATGCTGGGCTACCTCCTGCGCGCCCGCGCCTTCGAGGGCCGCCGCGTCTGGGAGATTGAGCCGCGCGAGGACTACGGGACGCCGCCGCTCGACTAAAACGCCGCGCGGCCCCGGGATGGTCCCGGGGCCGCGCCGCTCCCGCCGGCTACTCCAGATAGCCGCGCATGCGCAAATCCTCTTTCGCCAGCAGCCCCAGCAAAATCTCATAGCGGGTGCCGGCCAGCTCGCGGTGGTGCTCCAGCCGCTCGCGCTCGGTCCAGAGCGTCGGGTAGGTGGCGCCGTCGGTGTAGCTGGGCTCGTCGCGGGCGTCGGCGATCGGCAGGCCGAAGATCTGCACGCTGCCGACGCTGCGCCAGTATTCGCGGAACGGCGGGCACAGGTCGCGCTTGGTCTCAGCGAAGCGCTCGCAGCCGGCGGCCGGCGGCGCTTGCGGCTCGCCCGGATAGATCGAGCCGTAGCTCTGGACGTAGCGCACGGCGCCCATCCGGCCCAGCAGCACCTTGTAGGGCTCGGGGTTCTGCGGATGGAACTCCATGCGGACCCGCTCGAAATACTGGACCTGGAGATACTCGCCGGTGTCGGGGTTCAGCTCGCTGAAGGGCTCGGTCAACGGCAGGCCGAACAGCGCCAGGCTCTCGGCCGGGCTCACGCCGGGGTCGCCGAACTCCAGGCCGTAGCGCTCGTAGAAGGCGCGGAAGGCGCCGCTCAGGTTGTGGCCGGTCTCCGGGAAGTAGCGGGCGCCCGGCGCCGCCGCGACCGGCCCGGTCGGCAGCGCGCTGGCCGCATAGCGCATGATCATGCCCGGGGCGACCGCCCACTGCGCGTCCGGCCCGGCCAGATAATAGGCGGACGGCACCACGTCGCTGCCGGTGTCGTCGACGCTCAGCGCGCCGTCGGCGAGGCGGAAGCGGCGCGCCGGCTGGTTCGGATCCGCGCAGTCGACGCTGCTGAACCAGCCGCGCCCGCCGGAGCCCGGGACCAGCCTGCCGCTGAGCAGGGAGGGCGTCTCGCCGATCGCGCTCCAGGCGCCGCCCGCCAGCCGCAGCATCGTGTGGCGGCCGCAGGTGCTGATCGATCCATCCCATGCCAGCGCCGCGATCAGCTCGCTGGCGTCGCCGGCCACGAAGGTCAGGCGCTTGTACTCGGCGCCGCCGGTCGCCTCGGCGGGAAGCGGCGCCTCGGCCCAGGCCGCCCCGTCGTAGCGATAAACCTTCTGCTGGCCCGCGGTCGTGACCATGCTGGCCCAGCCGGCGCTCCGGCCCTGCATCAGGACGCTGGTGAGGCCGTCGCGGCTGACCATCTCCGGCCCGCCCGGCCCGGCGGCCGGCAGGCCCGAGGGGCTGAGCGCGCCGCGCTCGTAGCGCAGCGCGAAGGGTGTCGGGGCATCGTAGGAGGAGATCCCGCCGTAGGCGTTGCCCCAGATCCAGGTCGATTTGTCGGGCGCCACCTGGATCGCGTAGGAGCCGCGGTCGAAGGGCGTGATGATCCGCCACTCGGCGCCGTCGAACCACTCCAGCGTGGCCCGGGCGTTCGAGCCGGGGACGCCGTTGCCGCCGGCCCCGATCAGCGTGCCGTCGCCGGCGACCGCCAGCCGATAAATCTCAGAGGACGGCGCGGGCGCCGGCCGCCAGGCGACGCCGTCGAAGGCGTAGAACGTGCGGCCCCGGAAGCCGCGGGCATCGGCCCCGATCGCCCAGCCGCGCGTCGGCCCGTCCATGGCGATGTCTTCCAAAATCCCGGGGGCGGTGAACTGGACCGACCATGCCGCGCCGTCGAAAAACAGCACCCGCTTGCCGGCGACCGCCCAAACATGCGTGGCGTCGACCGGCGCGATGTCGATCCACGCCGCCGACGCGCCCTCGACGAGCAGCAGCGGCTCGGCCAGCCAGCGCCGCTCCGGGCTCTGGGCGGCTGCCGGGCGGCCCGGCGCCCAGAGCATGGCCGCCAACAATCCGATCAATCCCATCAACTGAATCCAGCGCATCACACAGCTCCTCCATATTGCTTCGGTGTTGATGCGCCCATCATAGCCCGGCGCCGCCGGCGATGGAATGCCTTCGCGCTCGCAAATCGCTCAGCCAGGCCTGAGGTTCCTGAGAGCGAAAGTTATCCCACATTTCCCACAAGTTATCCACATTACGTCAAGAGTATCCCACATTAGGGATCGGGGATTGGGGACTAGGGGTCAGGCCGGACCTCGACAGGGCATGGCGCCGCCCGCAATGGATGGAAAAAGGGATCAGGGATCAGGGGTCAGGCCGGACGGCATGGCTGGCGGGCGCCGCCCGTCGCATCCAGCAGCGCCG
>DASWWB010001178.1:0-2723 GCA_036406115.1 Herpetosiphonaceae bacterium | reverse complement strand
GGCGCCGGCAAGGGCTGGCCGATCCAGCAGGTCGAGCAGGCCGGCCTGGCCGCCGGCTACTTTGAGATCCTGGCCGCCCCCGACCGCGACCAGCGCGGCGAGCCGGCCCTCGCCGCCGCCCGCGAGACCTGGGCCGCGCTGCTCAAGGACGCCGCCGCCGGCGCCGACGCGCTGCCGGCTCTCGATCAGGTCGAGGCCCAGCTCAAGGGCTTCCGCGCCGCGCCGCTCAGCAAAGACGAGCAGGCCCGCCGCGCCGGCCAGCTGCTGCGCTTCGTCAGCCTGGTGCCGGTCGAGTACGGCCGCGGCGTCAAGAACGGCGTGGTGACCCGCGATTTCGAGATCCGCGAGGCGACGACGTTCTACGAGGGCGCTGCCGCCGCCTTCGCCGATCTGCGCTCGCTGCTGGAGCCGATCGACGGCGCCAAGGTCGAGCAGGTCGCCGGGCTCATGGCGCAGCTGGAGGCCCAGCTGGCCGCCGCCGCCGCCCAGCAGAACGTCCCCGATCCCGACGCCGTCGAGGCGACCGCGACCCAGACGATCGAGCTGCTGCGCGGCCTGATGCCCCAGGAGTGGCAGCAGAATTCCACCAGCGGCGACTTCGACGTGATTGACTCGATGCTGGATCAGATGCAGACCGCCGCCGCCGCCGGCCAGTACGATCTGGCCGAATCCGCCCGGCTGGAGGCCTACGCCATCCTGGAGGCCGGCCCCGAGGCCCGGCTGATCGTTTTCGCCCCGCAGTTCAAGACGCCGATCGAGGATCTGTTCTGGTACGGCCAGGGCGAGCAAAAAGGCCTGGCCCGCCTGATCGGCGACAAGGCGCCGGCGACCACGATCCGCGCCAGCCGCCTGGCGCTCAACGAGCAGCTTGAGGCGGCGGAAAAAGCCCTCAGCGGCAGCACGGCGCCGGCGGCCGTGGCCACCAACGCCGCGATCATCGTGTTCCGCGAGGGCCTGGAGGCGGTGCTGATCCTGGCCTCGCTGATGGGCAGCTTCAAGCTCGGTGAGCAGCGCCGCCTGCGCCGCCCGCTCTGGATCGGCGCCGCGGCCGCCTTTGTCGCCAGCATCCTGACCTGGATGCTGGCGCGCGGCCTGCTGGTCGCGCTGGCCCGCTACGGCGAGCGGCTGGAGGCGGTGGTCTCGCTGATTGCGATCGGCGTGCTGCTGCTGATCACCAACTGGTTCTTCCACAAGGTCTACTGGACCGGCTGGATGGCCAATTTCCACGCCAAGAAGCGCCGGATCGTCGGCGGCGAGGCCGGCCTGTGGCTGGGCCTGATCGCCCTCGGCTTCTCAAGCATCTACCGCGAGGGCTTCGAGTCGGTGCTGTTCCTCCAGGCCCTGGTGCTGGAGGCGGGCTCGTCGGTGGTGCTCAGCGGCGTGGCCCTGGGCCTGGGCGGCGCCTTCCTGGTCGGCATCCTGGTCTTCGCGCTCCAGGCCAAGCTGCCCCACAAAAAGATGCTGATCGTCACCGGCGTGATGATCGGCGGCGTGCTGCTGGTGATGGTCGGCAACACCGCCCATGTCTTGCAGGTGGTCGGCTGGCTGCCCATCCATCCCATCCGCGACTGGACGCTGCCCTACTGGTCCGGCCTGTGGTTCGGCTTCTACGCCACCTACGAGGGCATCGCGCTGCAAGTGCTGGCCGCGACCTTTGTCATCGGCAGCTACGTGCTGGCGGAGCGCCTCCAGCACGATCGCACCGAGAAGGCGGTCTCGCGCCAATCGGCCCCGCAGCAGAGCGCCTAGCGCCCGCTGCCCCGCGCCCACGCCGGCGCCGCGACCTCGCGGCGCCGGCGTGGGCCGAAACCCATTAAATTCTTCATGTAGCGGGGCGCCGCCGCCGCCCTTATGCTACGGAGGAGCGAAGAGCCCGCAGGCTGGCGGCAGCGGTGTCGCCCCCCGACTCCAGTGCCGCCAGCCCGCAGGACGAATTTCCAGCCCCGCCCCGGCCCAGCTCCCATCAATTTCCTGGCTCAGATGATCGATTCCGCGATCCGCAGCACGGTTGCCGCCACCTCGTCGAGGCTCGCGGCGGTGTCGATCTCGTGGGTGGCGATGTGCCGCAGCAGCGGCTCGACGGTCTGAATCAGCCCCAGGACGCGCTCGGTTTCGCCGGGGCCTTTGCCGTAGTCGTTGCCCGTGCGCGCGGCCAGCCGCTCGACGATGATCGCCGCCGGGGCGCGCAGCAGGATCACGCGGTCGAACTGGGGCAGGAACCGGCCCATGTTGGCCGCGCAGCCGGCCAGGAACAGCGGCCCGGCGCGCTCGGCGGCCAGCAGCGCGGCGATGCGGTCCTCACGCCACTGCCAGTCGCGGCCCGGCTCCACCGGCGTTCCCGCCGCGTCCTCCCCGCCGACCGCCGCCCACTCGGAATACTCGTCGGTGTCGGCGTCCACCGCCTCGCAGCCGCGCGCCGCCAGGGCCGCGATCAGGGTTGATTTGCCGGTCCCCGACATGCCAGTCACAAGCACCCGTCCCATCCATCTTCCTCCTCTGGCGCGAGCGTTTCGATCTAGCGCCGCCGATTGGGCCATGGTATAGTGCTGGCGTCCACCTCGCGGCTGAGCCCGCCACACTCCCGGCATGTTGCCACACCGCCAGACGACGATCCGCCGTTTCCGTCCCTCGCACCGCAAGGAGATCGCAATGACTGCTCCCCGCCGCCTGCTGCCCGTTAGCTGTGTGCTGCTGTTCGCTGTCCTGCTGGCCGGCTTCGGCCC
>DASWWB010001177.1:0-2523 GCA_036406115.1 Herpetosiphonaceae bacterium | reverse complement strand
GGGCGGGGTCGAGGGGCCTTCGCGCGCGTTGGGGAAGCGGCGCGGCCTGTCTGGCAGCCGCAGGATGAATCCGCCAGCCCTAGCCGAAGAAGGCGATCTCCTGCGCCGGGCGCCGCAGCGGCTCGTTCATGCTGCCGCTGCGGAAGCCCTGCAAATCCAACGTGACATAAATGTAGCCCACCGCCTTGAGCTGCGCGACCATCGCCTCGCGCAGCTCAAGCGCTTTGGCGAGGTCGTCGACCGGCACCTCGATTCGCGCCAGCGTGTCGTGGTGGCGGACGCGGAAGCCGCTGAAGCCCAGGCCGCGCAGCGCCCGCTCGGCCTCGTCGATCTGGCGCAGCTGGGCGGCGTCGATCGACTGGCCGTAGGGCACCCGCGACGAGAGGCAGGCGAACGAGGGCTTGTTCCACGTTTGGAGGCCCAGCCGCCGCGACAGCTCGCGGATCTCGTTTTTGGTCAGGCCGGCGTCGACCAGCGGGCTGACGATCTGCCACTCGCGGGCGGCCTGGTGGCCGGGCCGGTGATCGCCCATGTCGTCGGCCATGGCGCCGTACGCCACCGCCGCCAGCCCGCGCTCGGCGGCCAGCGGTGTCAGCTCGGCGAACAGCGTGGCCTTGCAGTAGTAGCAGCGGTCGGGGTTGTTGGCGCTGTAGCGCTCGTCGGCCAGCTCGTTGGTGGCGACCACGAGATGCTCGACGCCCAGCTCGGCGGCGATCTGGCGCGCCTCGGCCAGCTCCTCGCGCGGGTAGCTTTCCGAGTCGGCGGTGGCGGCCACGCAGCGCGCGCCCAGCGTGTCGTGGGCGACTTTCAGCAGCAGCGCGCTGTCCACGCCGCCGGAAAAGGCCACCAGCACCGATCCCAGCTCGCGCAGCCGGTCTTGCAGCCGGGCGTATTTTTCCTCAAGTGTCATCGTCGCAATCCCTTGTCTAGCCAATCATTCCCCCATGATACCACCGCGCGACGCCAAGCAGCCGCCAGTCTCATCTGACTGGCGGCTGCGCGGGCGAGGGGGCTGCGGCGGCGCTAGGGCTTGGCCAGCAGCGGCAGGTAGCGGTAGACGCGATCGCCGTCGCTGATGGTCACGGTGGCGGAGCTGGCGGCCCCAGCCCCGGCGACCGGGCTGAGCGCCACGGTGAAGCTTTCGCTCGGCTCCGCCTGGCTGTCGTCGATCAGAGTGATCGTGACCGCGGCCTGGGTGGCGCCGGCGGGGATGGTGATGATTGTGTCGACGGCCTGGTAGTCGCTGCCGGCGGCCGCCGTGCCGTCGGCGGTGGCGACGCGGATGCGGACCGGCGCCAGCGGCGCGGCGGACAGCGTCACGGTCAGCGCTGCGGTGCCGCCGCTCTCGCTGACGGTGAGCGTGGCCGGCGCCAGGCTGGCCTGCGGCACCGTCACTGTCGCGTTCGAGAGCGCGCCGTTGTTGAACGGATTGGTGTCGGCGGGGTCGCCGATCGCCACGCTGCTGTTGAGGGCGGCGTCGGCGGTCAGATCGGGGTTGATCCGGCCCGAGATTTGGATCGCGCCGCCTTCGAGATAGGCCAGGTCCGAGACATCCCAGCCGTAGAGGATGCCGACCCGGGGCGTGACCGGGGCGCCGGTCGCGGTGATGGCGATGTTGGTCAGCAGCGGCGAGATCGCGGCGCTGATGATGCCGCTTTGGGCGACCAGCTGGCCCGCGTTGCTGAAGGCCAGGGTGTAGGTGACGAGCTGGCCCGGCCTGAGGACGCCGGCCGGCGCCCGGGTCAGGCTGATGCCCAGGTCGGGGACGCAGAGCGGCGGCAGGTCGAAGGCCTCGGCGCCGTCGAAGCGGCTGGTGGCCAGGCCGGCGGTCGCGCTGAAGCCAAGTCCTCGCTTGGCGAAGCCGCGCCAGATCGCGCAGCGGTTGACGCCGTCGTTGGCCGCCAGGTCCGCCGCCAGGATCGCGTCGCGGGCCTCGACGAAGGTCGGGTTGCAGGGCTGGAGCTTCATGCCGTCGATCATCAGCCGCAGCGCCAGGTTGTTGCCGCCGTCGCCGGCGTAGAGATCCGGGTCGAAGCCGTACTCGGCAACCAGATTCCAGTACATCTCCCAGACCATGGCGGTCCAGACGGAGCCGACGCCGTGGGGCACGGCCAGGGTCGTCTGCTTGAGCGCGTCGTAGGTGTGGGGGTTCTCGGCCATGTCGGTGGTGTAGGGGAACTGGCGGAAGCCGCCGCCGTTGGCCGGCTGGCCGGTCAGCCAGGTGCCGATCGTCTGCTTGGTCGTGGCGGTGTCGGTCGCCTTGGCGGTCAGCATCAGCGCCAGGGCGTCGCTCCAGCCCTCGCCAGCCTGCTCCTCGGCGGTGAGGCAGCTCACGTTGCTGGGGCCGCCGGTGAGGCGGTTGGACAGGCCGTGGCCGTATTCGTGGGCGATCACCGCGTTATCCAGCGAGCCGTCGCGCTGGAGGCCGCTGCGGTTGAGGGTGAGCGTCAGGCCGTTGTTCAGCTGGGCGCGCAGCCGGGCGCCGTCCGCCTGGCTGATCATCAGCGCGGGGATGGTGATGGT
>DASWWB010001176.1:0-3441 GCA_036406115.1 Herpetosiphonaceae bacterium | reverse complement strand
TCCATCACCCGGTTCTCTTTCTCCTCGACCACGGCGGTCATGAGGTACGAGCCCGAGCTGAAAATCGCGATGAAGAAAAACATGCCGAACAGATAGGGGGCGAAGAACAGCAGCAGCGCCTGGCCGCCGGTCGCCTCGCGGCCGGTCACCAGCGTGCGCTGGCGGGTCTCGGTCACGACGTTGGACAAGCGCTCGGGCGCCGCCGAGACGCCGCGCGCGACCAGGCTGCGGCGGAAGAAGGTCTCGAAAGCGTCCTGCGAGACATCGGGCAGCGAGTCGACGGCGTAGCCCAGCAGCACGCCGCTGGTCAGATAGTCGCTGGGGACGACCATATAGCCGTCGATCGTCTCGGCGCGGGTCGCGGCCTGGGCGGCGGCCTCGTCGCTGAAGCGCAGCACCGGCACGTCCGGCAGCAGCGTGTCGGTGATCACCACCCGCTCGGGCTGGGCCGCCAGCAGGCCGGATTGATCGATATAGCCGATGCCCTTGGGATCGCTGCCGAAGACGATAAAGGCGAACAGCGCGCCGAAGCCGCCGATAAACAGCAGCGGGACGCCGAGCACCGAGGCCAGGAAGCCTTTGCGGCGGACATTGGTGCCGTACTCCTGGCGGGCCACGGTCCACCATTTACTCATCGCTCACCCCGCCGGCCACGCGCACGAAAATATCGTCGAGCGAGGGCGCCGCCACCTCGAACCGCTCGATCGTCAGCTCCGGGCGCGCCGCCAGGGCGTGCAGCACCGACTGGGGCGTCGCGCCCTCGTCGAGGTTGAGCTGCCAGGCCGTCCCGGACGGCTCGACGCTGGACACGCCGGCCACGCCGGCGAACTCGCCCTGGCCCTCGACCACCACTGCGTTGGGCGCGAAGCGGCGCTTGACCTCCTTGAGCGAGCCGTTGAGCACGATCTCGCCGCGATTGAACATCACCAGGCGGTCGCACATCTCCTCCACCAGGTGCATCTGGTGGGTGCACATCAGCACCGCCCGGCCGCTGCGCCGGATGTCGAACAGCAGGTCCTTGACCATGCGGGTGTTGACCGGGTCCAGCGCGGCGAAGGGCTCGTCGATGATCACGATCTCCGGCTCATGGATGATCGTGGTGCCGAACTGGACCTTCTGCTGCATGCCCTTGCTCAGCTCGCTGACCTTTTTGTTGGCGGTGTGGCCCAGCTCGACCCGCTCCAGATAGGCCAGCGCCCGCTTCCTGGCGTCCTGGCGCTCAATGCCCTTGAGCGTCGCCAGATACACCATGCAGTCGACCACCTTGAGGTTGCGGTAGAGGCCGCGCTCCTCCGGCAGGTAGCCGACGCGATTTTTCTTGTCCTCGTCGATCGGCCCGCCCAACACCTCGATCGTGCCGCTGTCCGGGCGCAAAATATCGAGGATCATGCGAATCGTCGTGGTTTTGCCCGCGCCGTTCGGGCCCAAGACCCCGAACAGCTCGCCAGGCTCGACTTGAAACGACACGCCGCGAACCGCGTTGGTCCCGGCAAACGCTTTTTTCACGTCATTGACGCGCAACATACTCATTGCAAAACTCCCAACCACACAAAGCCAGAACTGCGGCAGGATAGCACGCGCAGCCTGCCCGCGCAAGGCGCCGGTCGCTGGGGCGAGGAAAGCCCAGGGTGGCGGCTAAGGCCAGGGGGTTTCGGCGTGAAAGGGGATCCAGCCCAGGGGAAGGCATTCGTACCCCAGCACTGTATCGCCGTTTTTCAGCTTCTGGGGACTAGGGGTCTTGGGGCACCAGGCGACATTGGAGCCGATGCCGGGATTATTGGATGTCATGCTGAGAAAATGTGTTGAAGACTCGATGATCCGCGTTGTGGGGAAAAAGAAACCTATCAACAGGAGCGCTGCCCATACAATCGCGAAGATGACTAGAGCGCCGCCGACGGCTCTCAAGAGGTAGGAGCGATAGGGTTTGTTCATTGCCGGCTCTTTTCACGCAGCGCCATCATGCGATGGCGCCGCATCAGTTTACTGCATACCAGTGAGCAGAGCCCACCGCCCTCAAACGCGGGCCAGGACTACGACACGCGCTGATGACAGATCCGCGACATACCACCGCCTGCTTTAAGACTCCATAACAGATTACAGATATAATTCGTTATCGCTTTCGTTATCGCTTGCGAAACCGCTCAGCAGAAAGACGCCTCATGCCCCAGCTTGTGGACCACCTCCGCCGGTATCTCCCAGCGCTTTTCGCCAACCAAATGGCCGCCCTCTCGCCGCCCGCCAGCCCGCTGGGCGAGGGGCCGGCCAGCGCCGAGTTCGCCGGCGCCGTGCTGTTCGCCGACATCTCCGGCTTCACGCCGCTGGCCGAGCGGCTGGCGGCCCACGGCGAGGAGGGCGTCGAGCTGCTGACCGAGGCGCTCAACCGCTGCTTCGGGCCGCTGATCGACACCATCGAGGCCCACGGCGGCGACATCCTGCGCTTCGCCGGCGACGCGCTGCTGGCGCTCTGGCCGAGCGGCAGCCGGTCGCTGGGCGAGGCCGCCAGGCGGGCCGCCCAGTGCGGGCTGGCGCTCCAGGCGCTGCCGCGCGTCCTGGCCGAGGGCGGCGAGCTGCGGATGCGGATCAGCATCGGCGCCGGCGCCGTGACCGCCATGCAGCTCGGCGGGGTCAACGGGCGCTGGGAGCTGCTGCTGAGCGGCGACCCGCTGCCGCAGATGACCGAGGCCGAGCACGCCGCCCTGCCGGGCGAGGTGGCGCTCTCGTCGGCGGCATGGGCGCTGATTGAGCCTTGGGCGGTCGCCGAGGACATCGCCCTGGGCATTGTGCGGCTCACGGCGCTGCGCGAGGAGCTGCCGCCGCGCCCGCTGACCCATCTGCCGCTGCCGGAGGCCGCCGCGCCCATCCTCCAGGCCTTCCTGCCGCGGGCGATCGTCAGCAGGCTGGCGGCGGGCCAGGACCGCTGGGGGGCCGAGCTGCGGCGGGTCACGACGCTCTTTATCCAGCTCGAACCGGCGCCCGGCGCCACCACGCCCCGGGGCGGCGACGAGCTAGCCCGGCTGCAACAGCTCGTCGCCGCGCTCCAGCGCCAGATCTACGACTACGACGGCAGCATCAACCAGCTGCTGATCGACGACAAGGGGCTGGTCGCCCTGGCCGCGTTCGGCCTGCCGCCGCGCATGCACGAGGACGACGCGCTGCGGGCGCTGCGGGCGGCCCAGGCGATCGAAACCGAGCTGCGCCAGCTCGGCGCCGGCTGCGCGATCGGCATCGCCACCGGCAAGATTTACTGCGGCGTGCGCGGCAACGAGCGGCGCAGCGAGTACGCGATGATCGGCGACACCGTGAACCTGGCGGCGCGCCTGATGCAGCTGGCCGGCCCGCCCGGCGGATCCGGCCCCGGCCTGCTCTGCGAGGCCCAGACGGCCCGCGCCGCCCGCCACCACCTGCTGTTCGACGCGCTGCCGCCCGCCTCGGTCAAAGGCA
>DASWWB010001175.1:0-2695 GCA_036406115.1 Herpetosiphonaceae bacterium | reverse complement strand
ATCCAGAATCGGCGGCAGGGTCGAGTCAGGGCCGGCGCCCTGGGCCATGAATTCGATCAGCCTGGTCCGGGTCGCGGCGTCCACGGCGCGGCCGAGGATGCGGTTGACCCAGAAATCGACAACTTTGGTGGCAGTGTTTGTTCCTGCCGGCATTTCGTCCCGTAATCTAAATGTGGCGGAGCCGCTGCCGGGGCCGATGACGAGATTCCAGCGCTGGAGCATGACATTGGTGCTGAGCCAGGGCTCGGCGATGTCGGGGTGGCCGGTCGGGGTGGGCCACTCGAACTGGCGGTAGCCGGCGCGGGCCTGGTTGCTCCACAGATTGGCGTTGGGCGTGACGGTGGCGTTGGTGGCGCGCAGGAACGAGGCCACGACCTCCGGCGGCCGCTTCACTTTGCCGCCCCAGGTCGCCGCGAACTCCGCCGACAGCAGAATCGCGCGCACGGTCTTTTTGATCTGATCCGGCGCGGTTTTGTTGGCGATCCAGACATCGACCGCGGCCTGGACCAGGGCCTCCGAGGGCGCGTCGCCCACCAGGCGCTTGCAGAGCTTGGTGCAGACATACTTGGCGGTGCCGGGATGGTAGGCCACCAGGTCCAGCACTTTTTTGCCGTCGGCCTGCGCCGGCTGGTTGGAGCTGAACTCCGTGGCCAGCACGCGCTTCTGGGCGTTGTCGTGCCAGCCGTCGTAGTAGTGGAAGGCGCCGGTGTTGGGCAGGGTCGCGCCGCCGCCGATCCCGGCGCCGTCCGCGACGGTCCAGCCGGTGAAGGCCCGCGCCGCCTCGTACACGTCCTCGTCGATGTAGCCGATCGGGTTGCCGGTGTCGGCGCCGGGGACATCGCGCCAGTTGTCGTAGAGCGCGTTGAAATAGTGGTCGGCGCCCAGCGTGTGCAGCTCGAACAGCTCGCGCGCCCAGTTTTCGTTGGCCGGGCCGTCCTTGCTGGAGGCGTTGTCAAGGTAGTAGAGCATCGCCGTGCTCTTGGCGACGGCTTCGAGGAAGGTGCGGAAGTTGCCCAGGCTGTTGGCGCGGATCACATCCCGGTCGTAGATCGGCCAGGTGGCGGAGATCCGGTTGTCGCTGTAGGCGTTGACATTGAAGTGGTTGTGCCAGAACTCGACCAGCACCTCGCGCAGCTGCCATTTGCTGTAGACCATGCGGATCCAGGTGGCGGCGCGCACTTCCTCGGCCGGGCGGATGCGCTCGGCGAAGGCGCCGTGGGAGCGCAGCGCCCACAGCTGGTCGAGCGGCTTGCTGAGCGCGGTGAGCGCCCGGTTCTCGTTGACCGCCGGGTAGCCGGTGCCGGCGTCGTACTGGATCTTGAGCGTGGCGGCGGCGATTCGGGCGTTGCAGTCGGTGTCCTGGCTGTCGACCGGGGCCAGCTGCTCGTCGACGTAGGCCTGCAAGCCCATCGTGGTGATGCGCTGGATGTCGCCCGAGCGCGGCCCGTAGGCCATGCGGTTGGCGGCGATCACGGCGACCGCCGGCGGGGGTTGCAGCTGCGGGGCCGCGCCAGCCGGCGGGCTCCCGGCAGCGGACTCCGTTTGGGCTGCGGCGTCCTGAGTGTCCAGCAGGGTCGCCGCTGCTGCGGCGACTGCGGGCGTCGCCAAAAATTGGCGTCGGGATAGCGGCATTGCGAATCTCCTTCGTTTGGGAAAAAACCGGTTTTACTTATTTTAATGAGAGAAGATGAATCTTTGATGAAGAAATGGTCCTGGTTTTTGATGGATTTGATTAAGCTGAGGCCGCTTAGACGCGCTCCTCCATCCTGCCGCGCGCGATGACCCGGCCCTGGACGATTTTGACCGGGTCGCTCCAGCGCAGGACCGTCAGCGGCCCGGCCAGGGCGCTCAGCCGCTCCTGGACCTCGACGAAATCGTGGGTGCGGGTGCCGCCGGCGTAGATCGGCGCCCCGATCGCCATGCGCGCGGTCAGCTCGCGCAGCAGATCGAAAACCGCCTTGATGCCGATGTGGAACGGGCTGAGGAAGACGCCGAGCGTCCACGGCGGCACGTCGAAACCGTCCGGATCGTCAAGCTCGGCCAGCTCCTGGACCACGGTGACGTTGGCGTGGCCGGCCAGGGCGCTGCGGGCGGCGTCCCACAGCTCGAACTCGGTGACGACCAGCGCCAGCGCGCCTTCGCTGAGCTTGGGCGCCAGGGTTTTGGCGAGATCGACCAGCTCGTCGCCCAGCAGCAGCACCCGGTCGTCGGGCCCGTTGAGCTGGACTTCGGCTTGCAGCAGCGGCGCGACCTGGGTGGCGTATTCCGAACGGCGGACCGCGCGCTGGTTCTCGCGCGCGCCCCGCCCTTTCTGACGGCGCATGCAATGGCTCCTTCCTTGCGGATGATTGGTTCGGGGGAATCAGTTGCGGCCGGCCGGCGCTCCGGTCAGCGGCCCTCGGTAGTTGCGCTGGTGGGTAGGGGAGGCTGATCCCGCCGGCCCCGTCGCGGGGCCGGCCGGTGTATGATAGCAAAGCGAGCTATTTTCGCAACTTGGGCCCATCAATCGCGAAGGAGGCCATGGCATGCGCGGCATCGTGGGAACGCTGATGATGGTGGCGATGGCGGCGGCGGCCGGGGGCTCCCTGGCCGCCGCCCGGGCGGCGACGAACAGCCTGGCGATCGTGGATTTCAGCTACGCCCCCCAGACAATCACCGTCGCGCCGGGCGACACGGTGCTCTGGACCAATGGCGG
>DASWWB010001174.1:0-4734 GCA_036406115.1 Herpetosiphonaceae bacterium | reverse complement strand
CCAGCGCGCCCCAGTGGCGCGAAGCCCCGCTCCCGCCCCCGCCCCAGGCTTAGCGAAACCCGACGACGTTCGCCGCGCTCCCGCCCGGCGCCTCGCGGTGCTGGCTGCGCCGGCCGGCCGCGCCCTGCATGACAGGCCCGGCCCGGCTCCGTCATCTGTTTCGCTGCGGCTGGCCTTCGCTGCCGCCGCTGATCCTGGAGGTTTTCCATGGCTCGATCTGTTCGCGGGCGCCGCTCCCTGCGGCTCGGTTGGTTTTACGGCGCGTTCGTCGCCCTGGCGCTGGTCGGCGGCCTCATGGTGGCGCGGGCGGCCGGCCCGCTTCCGTTCTCGGCGCCCGTCAGCTCCGCCTCGCTGAATCTGCCAGCCGGCCTGACCGCCGATGGCTTCTGGTACAAAGGCGCCGCTGACGCGCCGGTCGAAGTGGTGGTCTACAGCGATTTCCAGTGCCCGTTCTGCGCGCTGCTCCACGAGCGGCTGGCGGCGGCCCGGTTTGACGAGCGCTTTGTCGCCGCTGGCAAGGTGCGCTATGTCTATCGCGATTTACCGCTGCGCCGGATCCACGGCTCGGCGGTCGCGTCGGCGCGGCTGGCCCGGATCGCCGGCGACGCCGGCCAGTTCTGGCTGGCCCACGACACCCTGCTCGCCAGCCAGGCGCGCTGGAGCGCCGCCGCCGACCCGCTGGCCGCGATGCTGGACGAGCTGGCGCGGGCCGGTCTTCCCGCCGATCAACTGCGGGCGCGGCTGGCGGCCGGCGATCACCTGCAAGCCGTGGCGGACGCCGAGCGGACGGCGCTGCTGGCCGGCCTGGGCGGCACGCCGACCGTATTTGTCAACGGCCGGCCGGTGGCGCTGGGCGCCGATCCCGGCGCCGATCTGGCCGCTGCGGTTGAGGCGGCCCTGGCCGGGGAGGCTCGGCCATGACCAGGCGCGCGCAGTTTTCGGCGATGGCGATCGCGCTGCTGGCGCTGGCCGGCGGGCTGGACTCGCTTTATCTGCTGCTGAGCCGCGGCCGGCCCGTGCCGTGCGCGCTGACCGGCGGCTGCGCGGCGGTCCAAAGCTCCGCCTACAGCGTGTTCCCGCCCCAGCGCGGCGTTCCCGTCGCGCTGCTGGGGCTGATCGGCTTCGCGGCGGTCTGCGGCCTGGCGCTGCTGGCCCTGGGCCGCGAGCGGCTGGGGCCGTGGCGGCTGTTCGGCTGGCTGGCGGCGGCCTCCGGCGGCGGCGTGCTCTTTGCCGCCTACCTGACGGTTGTCGAGGCGTTCGTGCTGCATGCCTGGTGCCAGTGGTGCCTGCTCGCCGCCGGCTTGATCGCCGCCTGCTGGGCGCTGTCGTTCGCCGAATGGCTTCGCGGCCGCGAGCCACGCCGCGCCGCCGCGCCCGTCCGCCCGGCGCGCTGAATTCCGCCGCCAGCGCTGCCGACTATCCGGCGGCGCTGGCGGTTGACGGCCAGGCCATACTGCCTGGCGACGTATTTAGCGATGAGGACGCCATGAAGCTGATCGGATTATTGGGCGGGATGAGCTGGGAATCGACCAGCGTCTACTATCGGGCGATCAACGAGGCGGTGAAGGAGCGGCTGGGCGGCCTCCATTCCGCCCGCTGCCTGCTCTATTCGGTTGAGTTCGCCGAGATCGCGGCGCTCCAGCAGGCCGGCGACTGGGAGCGGGCCGGCGAGTTGCTGGCCGACGCCGCCGCCGCGCTTGAGCGGGCCGGCGCCGAGTGCCTGGTGCTCTGCACCAACACCATGCACCTCGTCGCGCCAGCGATCGAGGGTCGGATCGGCCTGCCGCTGCTCCACATCGCCGATCCGACCGCCGCAGCCATCAGCGCCGCCGGGCTGCGCCGCGTGGGTTTGCTGGCCACCCGCTTCACGATGGAGCAGGAGTTTTACAAAGGGCGGCTGCGCGAGCGCCACGGCCTGGAGGTGATCGTGCCGGAGCCTGCCGATCGCGCGCTGGTCCATCAGGTGATTTACGAGGAGCTGTGCCTGGGCGTGATCCGCGAGGAGTCGCGGGCGCGCTACCTGGAGATTGTCGGGCGGCTGGCGGCGGCCGGCGCCGAGGGGATCATCCTCGGCTGCACTGAGATCGATCTGCTGATCGGCCAGAAAGATATCGCGCTGTCGGTATTCGACACGACGCTGCTCCACGCCCGGGCGGCTGTCGATTTCGCCCTCAGCGCGGAGCCGGCGTGATGGCGGCCGGCGCGCCGCGCTCAACGACTACGCCGCAGCATTGTGCTGCGGCGTGGTCGTTCGATGTTGATGCGGGCGGCGGGGCGGCGCGATATTTGGCGCCGCCCCGCCGGGCTGATCAGGCTTGGGCGGCAGGGCGGCGGGCGGCGTCCATGCCGCGGGCCAGCAGCGACCAGCCAATCTGGGCGAAGCTCGCCAGCGCCAGCAGGACGCTGCCCGCCGCCAGCAGGGCGATCGCCGGATCGAGCGCGCTCAGCGGGAGCTGGCGCAGAGCGTGGACCAGCAGCACGGCCAGCAGCAGGGTGTTGCCCAGCGCCACCATCAGGGTCAGACGCAGCCGCCGCGCCTCGGGCAGGGCGGTGAAGCCCAGCAGCCAGGCCGCCAGCGGCACCACCTGGATGCCGTGCAGGCCGATCGCGTGCAGCGCCACCAGGTTGCCGCCGACCGCATCCTCGGGCGGCCCGGCGTAGCGGCCGATCGGATTGACTTGCATCTGGGCCAGCATGTGGTCGAAGCCCTGCCAGATGCCGCCGCTGTTCAGGATCATCAGGATGCCGACGCCCATGCCGAGCAGCGTCAGCGCCATGCCGAAGCGGATGGACCAGCGCATGCTCGGCGACTGGTCGCGCAGCCGCCCCGAGAGCGCAAGCAGCACGATGATCAGCCCTGCCGCCACCGCAGCTCCGACGCCGGTCGCCGAGAAGACCGCGCCGTCCAGCGCCGTGGAGAAGTTGTAGTGGCTCGGCACGCCGCGCGCCACCTGGAGGGCGAACAGCGCGGTTTCGCCCACCGTGAAGATCGTCGTCAGGACGGCGATGATCCACTCGCTGCGGCGGCTGAAACGGAACATTGGCAGCATCCATCCGATCGACCAGGCGAACAGGCCCAGCGATTCAGCGAAGGTGATCACTTTGCGCAGCGACACCGGGCCGCTGACTGTGGCGCCCGTCGCCACCAGCGCGAGGCTGTAGCCGATCATCACGGCAAAGAGGATGCTGCCGCTCCAGAACAAGAGTTTTTGCGGACGGGTGCAGGCGTTCCAGTAGGCTTTGGCGTTCTGCCACAGGCTTGTCGCGGTCGCGGCGATCATTGGGCTGCCTCCTTCAGGCTGGGGGCGGCGGCCGGCGCGCTGCCGGAAACCCGCTGGGCGAGGGCGCGCACCGCCAGATACGTCAGAAATCCGCAGGGTCCGAGCATCAGGGTCAGAAACAAGATCGGGCTGATCAGCAGGGCGTGGATGCCGCGCTCGCGGCTGTCAAGATAGATCCAGCGCCCGACAAAGAGATCGAAGGCCAGGAAATGCACCCAGCCGATGGTCGCGCCGGCCGGCGTCGCCAGCAGCGCGGCGATGCCCCCGAGGTTCGGATTCATCACCGCCGGCAGGACGGTTGCCAGCTCCGGGATGACCAGCGCCGCGTACAGCAGCGCCGGCGCCACGGCGATCAGGGGCGATTCGATGATTTTCCGCGTCCAGCGCCAGGCCGGCAGCAGCATCATCAACCCCCAGAAGGGCATTACGAGCAGGCCGCTCAGCGAGAAAAGCTGTTCCATTGATCCTCCGCACGCAGATAATTCGATGAACACTGTTCAGTAAGCCGCAAAAAAATTTAGATGGCCAGGCCGCGCTGAATCATCTCCCCCGCCAGATCGTTCATGCGGGTCGCCTCCTCATCGGTGATGAAGGGCATGGAGATCGCGAGCGCCACAATGCCATGGACCAGCGCCCAGAGCGTGCCGCTGACCAGCCGGACATCGCTGCCGCGCAGCTCGCCGGCCGCCATGGCGCCAGCCACCGCATCCTGCAAGACATTGAACGAGTTGATCCGAGGCTGGTGCTCCTCGGGCGGGCAGTCGAGCAGGAAATCCGACCGCTGGATGAACATCAGATGGTAATGGACGGGATAGGCCAGGCCGAAGCGTACGTACGCCTGCCCTATTGTGACGATCCGCTCCCAGTGATTTGTTGCGCTGTCGGAGGCGGCTTTCAGCGCCTCGCCGAAGCGGCGGAAGCCCTCGTCGACCACCGTGAACAGCAAATCGTCCTTGTCCTTGAAGTAGAGATAGATGGTCGCCGGCGAGTAGCCGATCTGCTCCGCGACCTGGCGCAGCGAAAAGCGGTCGTAGCCCTGCTCGGCGAACAGCTTGCCGGCGGTGTCCAGGATCGCCTGGCGCAGCTCGCGCTTTTCTTGCTCCCGGCGCTCGCGGGCGGCGGCCCTGGTGCGGGCGGCGCGGGTCGGTTGTGGCTGCTCGTCGCTCATTGCTCATCCTTGATAAACACTGTTCAGTAAATTAGCATACATCATATTGATTGTCAAGCCCTGGCTTGGCGGAAGTTGGCGCTCCCCCCGAACGCTGGCCCGGCCGTTGCTATGGTTGGTAACGATGACGAAATCTAGCGCGAGGAGGAGCGTATGCGAGAGAACGAAACAGAAAACGAAGACCTGAAGGGCGAGCGCGGCGGCGACACCGGCAATACCAAGCAGCAGGGCAAGGGCGAGATGGCCGAAAAAGGCGATCAGCGCCGCGCCGACGACGGGCACGAC
>DASWWB010001173.1:0-2902 GCA_036406115.1 Herpetosiphonaceae bacterium | reverse complement strand
AACTACACGTTTTTCCTCATCTTGGCCGCCTGCCTGGACTCGCCCAACGCCCGGATCCGCGCCCTGGCCCTGGAAAGCCTGGCCCGCATGTCGCGGCGGGCTGTCACCAGCAGGCTGGCGGCCGGGGCGATGGACGACCAGGAGGATCAGGTGCGGCGCGCCGCCGTGCGCTGCCTGCGCACCCAAGGCACCTCGGTGACGCTGCCGCTGGTGGCGCGGGCGCTCAACGACCCTGCCGCCCCGGTGCGCGCCGAGGCGATCGAGGCGCTGCGCTCCCACGGCGCCGGCGCCCTGCCGGCCCTGACCGGTGTCAAGGAGGGCTGGCGCGCCCGCAGCGAGGCCGCCCTGCTGCGCCTGGAGCTGGGCGACCCCGACGGCGTCGAGCACGCCCGCGGCCTGATCGGCGAGCTGATCGCCACCGCCCAATACTTCACCGCCCAGCGCGCCGCCCTCGGCGCCGGCGATATCTACCGCCACCTGCTCTGGCAGATCCTGGGCGAGGAGCGGGCCAAGCTCGGCCGCATGGCGCTGCGGCTCGGCGGCGCCCTGGAGAACCCGACGGCGATGGAGCTGGCGCTGCGCGGCCTGGGCAGCGACCGCCCGGCCCTGCGCGCCGCCGCCCGCGAGATGGCCGGCAAAGCCCTGCCCGCCGATCTGGTCGGCGTGCTGGCGCTGTTCCTGCTGGAAGACCAGGACCCGTTCTTCCTCAGCGCCGCCGACGAGCCGCCAGCCCGCCTCACCGACCTCCTGACCTACTCCGAGCCGTTTGTGCGCGAGATCGCCGCGCTGGTGCTGGCCCCCGGCCAGCAGTCCAGCACCGCTGAGGGCCGCCCTATGCTGACCACGATTGAAAAGCTGATGTTCCTGCGCGCCGTCCCCGCCTTCCAGCGCATCCCGCTCGAGGATCTGCGCCCGCTGACCGACTATGTGGTGGTCGAGAGCTACGCCGCCGGCGAGTCGATCTTCGAGCTGGAGCAGGAGGGCGACACGATGTACATTATCTCGATCGGCCGCGTCAGCATCCGCCACTATTCGCCGGACGGCGATCAGGTCGAGGTGGCGGCGCTCGGCCCCGGCCAGTATTTCGGCGAGATGTCGCTGTTCGACGGCAAGCCGCGCTCGGCGTCGGCGGTGGCGGAGGAGGACACGACGGTCCTCTCGCTCGCCCGCGAGCCCTTCCTGCGCCTCGGCGCCCGCCAGCCCACGATGCTGGTCGAGGTCATCCGCGTGCTCAGCGGCCGGCTGCGCAACCTGATCGGCGACCTCGACGAGCTGGCCCACCGCCAGCGCGAAGCCTAGCCGGCGCCCGCCGCCGGCCCGCGGAGATCATCCATGATCGGATTCCTGCCCCTTGGCGGGGCGCGCGAGGTCGGCGCGTCCTGCGGCGTGCTGACGATCGGCGACGCCCGGATTTTGGTCGACGCCGGGATGCGCCCGGCGGCCCGCCCCGGCCAGTCGCGCACCCCGGACCTTGAGCGGCTCGCCGCCAATCCGCCCGACGCGATCATCATCACCCACGCCCACATCGACCATACCGGCTGCCTGCCGCTGGTCGCCGGCATGTTCCCCGACGCGCCGATTTTCGCCACCGACAGCACGATCGCCCTCGCCCGCATTCTGCTTCAGGACAGCGCCCGGATCATGGCCAGCGAGCAGCTGGAGCGCGAGGGCGAGACGCCGCTCTACGACGACGCGATGGTCGAGGAGACGCTGCGCCGGATGCGGCCGGTCGGCTTCGATCAGCCCTTCGCGCCCGTCGCCGGGGCCCCGGCGCTCAGCGCCCGCTACCTGCGGGCCGGCCACATCCTCGGCGCCGGCATGGTCCTGTTCGAGTCGCCGCACGGCCGCGTGCTCCACACCGGCGATATCTCGACCGGCGACCATCGCACGATCAAAGGCGTCGATCTCCAGCGCGTCCCGCCCGCCGATCTGATGATCTGCGAGGGGACCTACGGCAACCGCGCCCACCACAGCCGCAAGGAACAGGAGCGGGCGCTGGTCGAGATGGTCCAGTCGGTGGTCGACAAGGGCGGGCGGGTCCTGATCCCGGCCTTCGCCGTCGGCAGGGCGCAGGAGGTGATCCTGATCCTCAAATCCTTCCGCGCCACCGGCCTGATCTCGCCGATCAAGATGTTCGTCGACGGCATGTGCAAGTCGGTCTGCGCCGCCTACGAGCAGCAATCCCACGATCTGCACCCGGCGCTGCAAAATTTCCTGCGCAACAGCCAGCGGCCGCTGTTCATGGACCCGAGCCTGGGCGTCCACGCGGTCGGCCCGCGCATGCGCCGCGATGTGATCGAGCGCGGCGAGCCGGGGCTGATCATCAGCACCTCGGGCATGCTGTCGGGCGGGCCGGCGCCGCTCTACGCCGCCAAGCTGGCCGAGAGCGAGCGCAACGCGATCATCTTCACCGGCTACCAGGACGAGGAGTCGCCGGGCGCGGCGCTGCTGCGGGCCGCCCAAGGCGACACGCTCAGCATTCCGGGCGGGACTATCCGGCTCAACTGCCAGGTGGCGCGCTACGGCCTGTCCGGCCACGCCGACGCGGCCCAGATCGAGCAGGTGGTGCGCCTGTGCGGCCCGCGCCACCTCGTGCTGGTCCACGGCGACGAGGCCGCGCTGGGGGCGCTGGCGGCGCGCTTCCGCAACATCGCGGTCCATGTGCCGGCGGCCGGCGAGGAGATTGTCCTCGGCGCGGCGCAGGGCCTCGCGGCGCGCCCTTCTGCCGCTCCCGCGCGAGTCGATTCGCCTTCGGGCGACCTGGCTGGCGCGCCCGCCCTGTCCGCGCCGCCGACCGCCGAAGCCTTGTGGGCGGCGGTCGCCGCCCGCCAGCTGCCGGCGCGCCCCTGGACGGCGATCGAGCTGGGCCAGTGTTTCTACGGCGCCGCCTACCAGCCGGCGC
>DASWWB010001172.1:0-6401 GCA_036406115.1 Herpetosiphonaceae bacterium | reverse complement strand
GGCCCGGCCGCATCGGCACCGGCGACAGCACGTCGTCCAGGCGGACGGCGGCGGGCGACCGCGGCGTGCCGGCGCAAAACGGCGCGACCAGCTCCCAGGCCGCCCGCGCCAGCACCACCTGGCCCGGCGCCGCGTGGTCCTCCGCGCCGCTGGCCTGCAAGATCGGCTCGCCGGCGACCAGATATTCCCAGCGCCGGTAGACGCCGCCCAGGTGCATCCCCAGCACCTCGCCGGCGCCGATGCCGATCTTGAGCGTCAGACTGATCTCGCCGCCCAGGCTCTCGCCCTGGGCCGTGGTTTGCAGCGCCATGCCGCACTGGGCGGCGCGGGCCGTCGCCAGCGCCAGCGCCTCGCCGGGCGTCGCGGCGCCCTGCTCGTGGAGCGCCGGCCACAGCGCCAGCAGCGCGTCGCCCGCAAATTTCACCACATCGCCGCCCAGCGCCGTCACCAGCGCCACCACCTGGCCGAAATAATCGTTCAGCGCCTGGGTCAGCGACTCGGCGCCCTCGACGCCCTGGCCCGCCAGCCGCTCGCCCAGCGCCGTGAAGCCGGAGATATCGGCGAACAGCACGGCGGCGGGAAACCGGGTCTGCTGCGGCTCGACCGGCGGCTCGGCGCTCACGCTCAATTGTTCGATGATCTGATCGGGCACGTAGCTGGCGATGGTTTTGAGGAATGACGACACGACGCGCCTCCTGCGGGGCCATTGTTGCGGGGTTGCGGCCCTCAGTATGGGCGATGCGCCGCGCTGTGTCAAGCAGTTCGTGAATTGATGAATTAACTATTGACCGATCGATCGGTCAGTTTTATAATCAATCCCATGAGCAAAGGCGAACACACACGGCAGGCGATTCTGGCGGCGGCGGTGGAGCTGCTCGGGCAGGCGGGACCCGACGGCTTCAGCGCGGCGGCGCTGGCCCAGGCGGCCGGCGTCAGCAAGGCGACCCTGTTCCATCACTTCGACGGCATGGACGCGATCCCGCTGGCGGCATTCGAGGAAATCTGGCTGCGGGCGCTGCGCCAGCCCGGCGGCGCCGCGGCGGAAGCTCCGGCGCTGCGGCCGTACCTGGAGGCGCTGGGCGAGGAGGTGCTGACGGCGGCCCGCGAGCAACGGGCCTTTTTCAACGCCTATTTCGTGTTTCTGACCCAGGCGCTGTTCAAGCCGGCGCTGCGCGAGCGGCTGGCCGCCGGCAGCGGCGAGCTGCAAGCGGCGCTCAGCGCGGAGCTAGCGGCGCGGCTGCCGGGCTTGGCGCCCGCCGAGACCGAGGCCACGGCCCAGCTGATCGCTGTCGCGCTCGACGGCCTGGGTCTCCATGCGCTGGCGCTGAGCGGGGAGCCCGCGCTGCGCCGGGCCTGGGCGCGGCTGGTCGATCTGCTCGCGCCGGCGGAATCATCTTGATGGGAGACACGCGATGAAAGCAGTGATTTGCGGCGCCGGCATCGCCGGGCTGACGCTGGGCTGGTGGCTGGAGCGAGCGGGCTGGGAGACGCTGATCGTCGAGCGCGCGCCCGGGCCGCGCTCCGCCGGCTACATGATCGATTTCTTCGGCTCGGGCTACGATGCGATGGAGCTGATGGGCCTGCTGCCGGCCCTCGAATCCATCCACCAACCCATCCCCGAGGTGGCGTACGTCAACGAGGCCGGCGCGACCGTCGCCAGCCTGAGCTACGAGATGCTCAGCCGCTTCCAGCGCGGCCGGGTGCGCAATGTGATGCGCGGCGACCTGGAGCGGGTGCTGCGCGCGGCGCTGCCGCCAACCGTGGAGCTGCGCTACGGCCGCAGCGTCGAGGCGATCGAGCTGCGGGCGGATCGGGTCGAGGTCCAGCTGACCGACGGCGTGCGCGAGCGGGCAGATCTGCTGGTCGGCGCCGACGGCATCCACTCGCGGGTCCGCGAGCTGGCGTTCGGCCCCGAGGCCCGTTTCGCCCGCTATCTCGGCGCCCAGACCGCCGCCTACATCTTCGAGGACGACGGGCTGCGCCAGGCGCTGGAGGGCCGGTTCAAGATGATCAGCAGCCCCGGGCGCGAAGCCGGGCTGTACCCGATCGCCGGCGGCAAGATCGCGGCCTTTTTCGCCCACCGCGCGCCGGACCCCGCGCTGCCAACCGAGCCGCGGGCGGAGCTGGAGCGGATCTACGGCGGGCTGGGCTGGCTGATCCCGCAGGCCCTGCGCCACTGCGGCGAGCGCATCTACTACGACCAAATCGCCCAGATCGAGCTGCCGCGCTGGAGCCAGGGCCGGGTGGCGCTGGTCGGCGACGCCTGCCAGGCGGTGTCGCTGCTGGCGGGGCAGGGCGCCTCGATGGCCATGGGCGGCGCCTGGGCGCTGGCCCGCGAGCTGGCGGCGGCGCCCGGCGATGTGGCGGCGGCGCTGGAGCGCTACGAGGCCCGGGTGCGGCCGGCGATTCTGCGCAAACAGGCGGTCGGCAGGCGCACCGCCAACTGGATCGTGCCCGGGCGCCAGTGGCACATCGGCCTGCGCACCGCCATCCTGCGGCTGGCCAAGGCGCCTGGGCTGGCATGGCTGCTGCGGCCGGTGCTGGCGGCGGGCAGCGAAAGCGTCATCGAGCGGGCCGCCCTGCCTGCCTGACGCCGGCCGGCAGGGGCGCAGGCTGCTTTCAATCCTGCTTGATTGCGCGCGGGCAGCTCATCCGGGCGCTGATTCCCATCCCGGCCGCGCGCCCGCCCCCCTATAATGCTTCGGCCATAGGTCACCGCCTGGGGCGGTGGGTGCGTGAACCAAAACGCGCAGCAATCACGAGGAGGATCGCGTGGGACAGGATTCATTGGCATAGGGCAGCAGAACGATGGCCCGCAATTGGGCCTGATACAGTACCAAGGGGGCAGCCGCATGGAGCGTGAGCCGGGATTTGGGCATCATCCCGCATGGTATGGGCAGGCCATGGTCGGCATTGGTGCGCTGCTGTTTGCGCTCCTGTCGCTCCCTATTCGCCGCTGGGATGCGCTCGTGGGCTTCCTGACGATCGCCATTGGGTGTGGGATCTGGGCAGCGATCCTCATTCAGCGTGCGAAGACGGACGACGCCCAGGTCTGGGCCGCCCCGCCGCACCCAACGGCGGACTTAACCCGACGGGTCTTGCAGTGGACCCGGGCCGCGCACGCCGATTTGGTCCCCAATCGTCGCGGCACGCTCTCCGCCAAACAGCGCGCACGGCATCAGCTTGAGGATGTGCCCGTGTATTATGCCGAGGGCGCCGTCCGGCTCACCTGCACGTGGCTCCATAAGCGCCGCTCCGCCAAGCGCTATCTGGTGACCATCGATGGCGTGACCTTCACGAGTCGGGATGCGCGATTTACCGCCGTGTTCAAGCGCACCGCGACCTACCGGCTGTACTTCGTCCATCTTCCCCATCGTTACCGGGCGCTGAGCCGGCTTGAACTGGTGGCTGGTGAAGCGCTTGCGGACGCCGTCGAGGACCCATGCGCGGCCCAATCCTCGGCGGGTGATGGCGGGTAGCGCGGCATCGGCTGGCTCTCGATGCCGCCAGCAGGGGACGGAGACGGCGGTGGCGCCGCAACGATTACCGGCTGCCGCTGGTGCTGCTGGCGAAGCAGATTGACGGAGCGTATCCCATGGATGATCTGAACGAACTGACCTTGGTGCCAACCGAAACGGTGTGGGCGCGCTATGACGATCTGGTGATTGATGGGCGGTCGCTGGCCGCGTATCTCTGGCCGGATCAGCCGCCCTGGACGACCCATATCTCGCCCTTTGGCTGGCCCCGGGTCGGCGGCCCGGCCGTGGCCCACCACGCGGCGGCGGAGCTTCTGCGGAAAACGCCGGGCACGCTGGCCGCCGGCCGGCGCCCGCTCTATGTGTGCAACGACTGTGGGCATGTCGGCTGCGGCGCCATTACGGCGGTCGTGGAGCGGGTTGGCGGCGTGATCATCTGGCGGGCGTTTGGCTTTGAAGCCAACCACGATCCAGGCAGCCTGCCAGAGCGCTGGTTTCCTCAGGTGCCCGCCTTTCAATTTGCCGTCCAGCCGTATTATGCGCTCTTTGCGCCGTATCTGCGTGGGGCACGTTCGGGGTAGCGGCGAGGGCCGAGGCGGGGCACCGGCTGCCAGCGGTGGTGCTCGGCGCGTTCATTGTGGCGAATAGCGCTAGCTGCGATGAGCTAGGTCCGCTCCGCCCCGGCGCGTGGATGGGCGCTGGTGGCACAATCCCCACGCTGCGTGATAGACTACAGGGAACGCTATGCAGCGAGAGGTGCTTGATGTCTCGCCCCCATCCCCGTCAATCCCATCTTGTGCTGATGTGCTTCGAGGTGATGAGCGCCGCTTGGGATTCGCGGGGATTTCGCTGCTGGGCCGGTAGTGCCAACGGAACGCCTGTGTGTAGGAAGGTGCAGCATGAGCCAGGACGGGGCGGAATGGGTGGCGTGGTTTGAGCGCCAGCTGACGAGTACGGTCGAGGGGGCGGTTTGGGCGCTCCAGCAGATTCCCCCCGCCCGTCACGGGCAACGTCCGCCGGCGCCGGGGTACCTTGGCATCTGGCCGCCCAGCCGGCACCTCTGGCACATGGCCGGCTATGAGCGGGCGATTGTGCTGCCGTCCATGCAGCAGTGGCTCGGCGGGCCGCTGCCCGATGTGGCCGCCTGGCACGATGATGACGCGACGTGGGCGCAGCAGCCGCCGGACAGCGCGCTGCTTAGCGCGGCCCTGACCGCCGTCCGCGCCGAACAGATTGCCATGCTCCCCGCGCTTCGGGCTGTTGATTGGGCAGAGCGGCGACCGACCGTCTGGGGCATGCAGCCGCTGGCCATGGTGGTAACGAAAACCTACCAGCACACCCTGGAACATACCGACACGTTGCTGCGCATGGGCCTCTGGTGGGACCACCGGGCAGCGGCCGAGGAGGCGCGTGCGGCGGGAGAGGGCCCATGATCCCGCAGCTCAAAGCCCAGCTCTCCAATGCACGCCGGGCCCAGCGGGCGGCGCAGGAGCGCGCCGCCCCTGAAGCCGACCACCAGTCGTGGCTGGCAAGCTTGCGCGCCCATCCCCGGCTCCAGACCCGCGCCGCCCAGGATGACGCTCGGCAGCGGGCTGCCCTGACGCCGCCCTGAATGATCTCCGTTCATCCTAGCGATCTAGGTGAACCAATCTCAGATCATCGTAACGCAGCAGGGCGGTGTCAAGAAAAAACCAAATGGATCGGATCCTATCCTGACCTTTGGATGTGGTAGCATCCTGACGCCAGGATAGGGCATACGAGTCATGACACTTCCAATCCCTGGCGCTCTCCGCCTCATGCGGGATGATCGCGGAGGGGGAGACGGCGCTGCCACCAGGGCGGGCCAGGGATATCCGCCAGATCGGTCAACACTCGATCAGGACACACCCGCCGGGCCCAGCGGCGCTGCCACGCCTCAGGAATCACGGTGCGCACTTGCGCCACGCTCATCGCCTGACAGCGCTGTTTGAAGCGCTCGACGTAGCTGGCCTCGTCGGCGCTATACACCCCTGAGAGGAGAAAATACTTCCCTGCTGCTCCCCAGTCACCGCGCTGAAGCTGAAGCCGGCCCCAAATCAGATAGGCCCAGGGATGATAGATCGCTAAGACCCCAGGGAGTCGCTGCTGGAGGGTCTGGTATGCGCCCGCGTCCCAGAGGACGAGTGCCGCCTCCCGCCAAAAGCTCCAGCGCCCCATGATCACCCGTGGCACCGCCGCCGGCTGCTCCAGGGCGATGAGCGTATCCCAGAGGGGATGGAGCGCACGCGGAACATAGGCGCGAAACGAGGCATCATACCCGCCAATCACCCACACCGGGCCGGCGGGAAGGTGCTCGACGCGCAGCCGGAGCCCGCAGGATCGCAGGAGGTCCTGCGTGGTACGCCGGTCCTGCTCGGCCAGCGCGGCGACAAGCTGGGGAAGCGCGGGTGGGCGGGTGTCATTGATTATGTCCTCTGGGTCGCGGTCGTTGGCGCCGGCCGTTTCAGGGGGAACCGCTGGGCGGCACACCCCGCGTCGCTCCGCTGCAATCGGGCACGGGACGGTCATGCAGGACGGCGAGCAGCACCCCCGCCGCAAGTTGCAGCAGCACCCCACTATTCAGCAGCCATGCGCCTGGGGCAAACAGCAGATACCAGCCAAGGGTCACCACCCACAGGCCCGGGATCAGCAGCGCGACCGCAACCTGCGTCCGCCACGCCCCCCACGCCGTCAGCCCACTGCCCCCAATCAGCAGACTTGCCAGGATTCCCACCCGCAGTAGCTCACCGGATCCGGTGGTCGCAAGATACTGGCGCATGAGGCCGATGGTGCCGATGCCGATCACCCCGGCCCCACCGCCGCTCATGATCCGGGCAAGGAGCCCCATCCGGTCCCGCACCCTTAACGAACGTCGTCGCATCGCTCCCTCCATCGCTCCTGGCGTTC
>DASWWB010001171.1:0-1953 GCA_036406115.1 Herpetosiphonaceae bacterium | reverse complement strand
TTCGCCACCAGTTCCATAGCCGCCTCCTCTGCCAGTCGGGGTTCTTGTCTGATTAGTAGCCAATACCAGGCAAATATTCGCCGACGCGCCTATCTGGCAAGCAGGGCGGTACCGGAGCGCGCCGCGCTGGCCAATGGCGGCTTGCCGACCAGTTGCCGCTTATGGCGGCGTATGCGTCATACCGCCGCTCATGAAAAAACCGGGCGTTTTCGCCACTCATAGAACGAAGCCGCCTGCCAAACGCAACAGCGGCTTCGCAAACCGGCGGAGTCCCGCAAGCAACGGGGGCGGCATGACAGCTAAAGACACATCAATCGCAATCATTGGCGACGGCGTGGCGGGCCTGATCACCTGGGGGGTGCTGCGCCATGGCGGCTGGCCGGCCGCGGCCATGGCGGTGTACGGCGATACCGGGCAGCCGCTCGGCCAATGGCGCGGCTATGCGCAGGCGATCGGCCAGCGCCAGATGCGTTCGGAAAGCAACGGCCATGTCCGCCCGCTGGACGCGCCGGGCCTAGCGTGGCGGGAGGCATGGCGGCGGAGGTCGGCATGGCCGCTGCTGGGCGGCCTGCTCCACTGCTACCGGCCGCGCGTCGAACTGGTGGTCGACGACGCCGCGGCGTTCGCGCGCCAAAGCGGATTCAGCGCCGGCCATGTCCGCCAGCGCATCGCGAAGGTGAAGCGCTCGCCCGCGGGGTTCAGGCTGTATGGCGCCGCCGGCGAGCTGGCGGGCCGGGCGGATCATCTTATCCTCGCCCTCGGCCATCCCGCGCTACGCTGGCCGGAGGCGGCGGCGAGCCAGCGCGGAAATCCCCGCATCACCCACGCCTACCAACCGCACGACATCCGTCCCGGCAGCACCGTGCTCGTGATCGGCGGAGGAATGGGAGCCGCCCATGTCTGGATCCGGGCGCTGGAGCTTGGGGCCGATGTGGTTCGCGTCCACCGCCAGCCGCTACGACGGCAGGCGCTCAATGCGCCGCGCTGCCAGTTCACGGCGGCGGGAGCCGCTGAGATCAGCCTGCTCCCGGCGACGGCGCGACGGGAGGCGTTCGCTCGGCGCAAAGGCGGCACCATTCCGCTCAAACTCGCCTGGACGTGGCTGCTTTGGCGCGAGCGCCGGCGCGTGCGCTCGCATGTGGGCGAAGTCGCTGCCATCGAGGAGGACGGCGCCGGCCGTCTCCGCGCCACCCTGGCCGATGGCGCGGAGCTGGCGGTCGATCAGGTCGTGTGCGCTACCGGCTTCCAGCCCCAGGCGACGGCGCACGACCTGTTGCGCCAGCTTATCGACGACTACCGCCTGCCGCTTCAGTGCGGCCAGCTCGAACTGGCTGACGATTTCACCATCGCGCAGCTCAGCGGGCCGGGCGGCGTCTGCGGCGTTGTCGGCGCGGCGGCGCGCTGGACGCTGGGGGCGGCTGACACCTTTGTCGGCATCAAATACGCGGCGCGGCATCTCGCCGCCAGGATCGGCGGCGCGGCGGACACGCCGCGCCAGGAGCGCGGCCCATGTGTCTGACATTTGCCGGCAGGATCCAAACCCGCCTGCTCGCGCTGGTCGCGCCGCTGCTCGGCGCGGCCGGCGCGACGGCCTGGACGGGCAACGACGATTACGGCTGGCTGTTCGCTGTCATGGCGCTGGTCGGGCTCGCGCTTGACATCGTTTGCTACGGCTGGCTGATCGGCTTCCAGCCGCGCTGGCTCTTCGTGGTCCTGGCGATAGCAGAGTTCCTGATCGTAAAGTGGATTGTCGAATGGCCCTATCCGCTGGAATTGCGGCTCCGAACCCGGCAAGCCCTGCTGTTCTTCTGCTGGACCTGGCTGGCTGGCTGGCTGACGCTGCAAGTGGCGCTGCCCTGGCTCGCGCCGCGCTGGGCCGACAACGGCGGTGAGTTGCGGCGCCCGCCCGCCAGGCGGCGCGAGCCCCGCCTCGGGCACGCGCGCCAGCGCCGG
>DASWWB010001170.1:0-11176 GCA_036406115.1 Herpetosiphonaceae bacterium | reverse complement strand
CGTCGGCCGGCCCGCCGACTCGCAGCCGGTCGCGCTCCAGAGCTGGACCGAGCAGGTGGCGCGCTTCACCGCCAAGTACCCCAACGTCACCATCACCGGCAGCGACTACGCCTACGCCCCCGACACCTTCGCCGGCCTGGTGGCGGGCAACCAGGTGCCGACGCTGTTCGAGGTGTATCTGAGCGACATCGGCAAGACCATCGACCAGGGCGTGGCCGCCGACCTGACGCCGTTCTTCACCGCCAACAAGCTCCAGGCGCTGTTCAATCCCAACATCCTCGCCATCGCCTCGCGCGACGGCGTCGTCTACGCCCTGCCGCGCAACGCCTACGCGATGGGCCTGGCCTACAATATCCCGATGCTCAAAGAGGCGGGCCTTGACGCGCCGCCGACCTCCTGGGCCGATCTGGCCGCCGCCAGCCAGAAGCTGACCAAGCGCGATGACGGCCGCGCCGGCTTCTCGTTCATCACCGACGGCGGCAATGCGACCGGCTGGCAGCTGACCACGATCGCCTACACCTTCGGCGCCAAGCAGGCCGATATCGTCGCCACCCAGCCCGACGGCAGCTTCAAGGCCGGCTTCGCCGAGGGCGAGATTGTCGATGCGCTGAACTACGTCAAGGAGCTGCGCTGGCAGTATGACGTGCTGCCCCAGGACAATCTGGACTGGGCGCGCAACGGCGAGGGCCTGGCCACCGGCCGCGCGGCGATGGCGGTCATGGCCGGCGACCAGTTCACCTGGATCCGCACCACCTTCCCCGACGTGGATATGAAGCAGCTCGGCTTCGCGCCGCTGCCCAACGGCCCGGATGGCAAGAGCGTCTCGCTGGTCGGCGGCAATATCGCAATGTTCAACAAAGCTGCCAGCGCCGATCAGCTGGAGGCGGCGGTCTACTTCCGGCTCTGGAGCCAGTTCGACCCGGCCGAGATCCAGATCGGCTATGAGCTGAGCCAGAAAGACCCGGCCTTCGTGATCGGCGCGCCGACCCTGCCGCTGTATGTCGGCGAATACCAGAAGCAGCTGGAGGCCCTTCAGACCAAGTACGCCAATCTGCCGGTCGCCAACTACCAGGGCTTCTACGACGCGGTCGCCGCCGGCAAGGTGGCGCTGGAGATCGAGCCCAGCATCGCCGGCCAGGAATACTACGGCGCGATGGGCGCCGTCGTCAGCTCCATCCTGACCGACCAGAGCGTCGATCCCGCCGCCAGCGTCAAGGACGCCGCCGCGACCTTCCAGTCCAACGTGTTGGATCCGCTGAAGAAATAGCCGCCATCGCCGGGAGGGTCGCGCCGCGGCCCTCCCGCCACGGGGGACGACCATGAAAACCGCGAAAACCGCCCACTCCCGGCCGCTGCCGGCGACCGTCCCGGCGGTGAAGCGCCGCCGCCGGATCAACTGGCGCCAGCAGGCCTACGCCTGGCTGTTCCTGCTGCCGGCGCTGCTGATCTTCGCCGCCTTCATCTGGTATCCGATGGTCACCGCGATCACCTTCAGCTTCCAGAAAGTCAATCTGAGCGGCGGCTCGACCTGGGCCGGGCTCGACAACTACCGGCGCATGTTCGGCAACCCGCTGTTTTACACCGCCTGGCGCAACGTGGCCGGCTTCGCGGTGCTGAGCCTGCTGATGGGCTTCCTCATCCCGGTGGCGGTCGCGCTGATGATGAACGAGCTGCGGCGGCTGAGCGGCCTTTTCAGCCTGATTGTCTATCTGCCGACCCTGATCCCGGTCACGATCGCGCTGCTGGTGTGGCGCCAGCTCTACGCGCCGGAGGGCGGCTTCCTCAATAGCCTGCTGCGCGAGGTCGGGCTGCCGGCCCAGCGCTGGCTGCAAAACCCGGCGCTGGCCAAGCCCGCGATGGTCGTGATCATGACCTGGGCCGGGGTGGGCGGCACGGTGCTGATTTACCTGGCGGCGCTAAAGGAAATTCCGCAGGAGCTGTACGAGGCGGCCCAGCTCGACGGCTTCTCGGTCTGGGACCGGATCTGGCACATCGCCCTGCCGCTGATCTCCTCGCGGATGCTGATGCTGCTGGTGCTGCAAATCATCTTCGTGGTCCAGGTGTTCGCCGAGCCGCTGCTGCTGACCGAGGGCGGCCCCGCCAACAGCACAGTGACGCCGGTGCTGGAGAGCTACCGGATCGCCTTCGCCCGCAACGATTTCGGCCTGGCCTCGGCCTGGAGCGTCTCGCTGCTGGCGGTGCTGTCGGTCTTTTCGCTGCTGTATGTGTGGATCACGTCGCGTAACGCCGAGGCCTAGGCGCCCGGAGGAGGCATTCCCATGAGCGATGTCAACAGCGTCATGTCGGCGCTCGAAGCGCGGTCGCCCGGCGGCAGGATCGCCCGGCTGCTGATCGGCGCCGCGCTGCTGCTGGTCAGCCTGGCCCTGCTGTTCCCGTTTATCTTCACCTTCCTGGCCGGCCTCAAGACCAGCAGCGAGATCTACAAGCCCGGCCTGAACCTGCTGCCGGAGTCGGCGAACTGGGCCAACTACCGCGACGCCTGGACCCGCACCAACATGCCGCGCATGTTCCTCAACACCGTGCTGGTGACCGGCGGCGGCGTCCTCGGCCAGCTGCTGGTCTCGGCGCTGGCGGCGTTCAGTCTGTCGCGGCTCAACCCCGCCGGCCGCAAGCTGATCACCTCGCTGCTGCTGATCAGTTTGACGGTTCCCAGCATCGCCTATATCATCCCGCTCTACACGACGCTGGTCGACGTGCCGATCCTGCATGTCAGCCTGCTCAACAGCTACTGGGGGCTGTGGCTGCCCTACTCGGCGAGCGCGTTCACGATCCTGATTCTCAAAAACTTTTTCGATCAGATCCCGCAGGACATCTATGACGCCGCCGCCGTGGACGGTGCCTCGCCGCTGCGGATGTTCTTCTCGATCACCCTGCCGCTGTCGCGCTCGATCCTGATCGTGCTGGCGGTGCTGGCGTTCATCGCCCTGTGGAAAGATTATCTGCTGCCGCTGCTGGTGCTGCGCGACACCAAGCTCCAGCCGGTGACGGTGCGCCTGTTCACCCTGGTCCGCGATTTCCCGCGCAATCTCCAGATGGCGGCCTCGTTCATCGCCATGCTGCCGCCGCTGTGCGCGGCGGTCTTCCTCCAGCGCTTCAGCAAGAGCGGACTGGCGGTCGGCGGCGTCAAGGGCTAGGCCGCGTGAGCGAGACGCTATGTCCAATTTGAAACAGCTGGCCGAGCTGACCCAGCTGCCCCTCCTGACGGTCTACCAGGCGCTGGCCCAGCTCGACGCGGTGCCCGCCGCCCAGCGCCAGCAGGTCCAGGCGGCGGCGGCGCGGCTCGACTACACGCTCAATGTGACGATCCGCGACGTGGCGGCGCTGGCCGGCCTGTCGGTCGGCACGGTCTCGCACGTGCTCAACGGCAGCACGCGCACCCGGCCCGAGACCCGCCAGCGGGTGCTCCAGGCGATCAAGGATCTGAACTTCCAGCCCAACCGGATCGCCCGCAGCCTCAAGTCCAACCGCGCCCGGCTGATCGGCTACGGCTGGCACAAGAGCGAGGACCCGGCGCGGCCCAACGCGCTGCTCGATCGTTTCCTCTACGACATGGCCCAGACCGCCGAGTCCTGGGGCTACCACATCCTGACCTTCGCCCACCCCTCGCATCTGAGCCCGAGCCGCTACGACGAGCTGATGCAATCGGTGCGGATCGACGGGCTGGTGCTGAGCGACATCAGCTACGACGACGACCGGGTGCGCTATCTGCTGGGCGCCGGCATTCCGTTCGTCACGTTCGGCCGGCCCAACGAGGACTGGCCGGTGCCGTCGGTCGATGTCGACGGCAGGCTGGGCATGCGGCTGGCGGTCGAGCACCTGCTGGCGCGCGGCCATCAGCGGATCGGCCTGCTCTGCTGGCCGGCGGGCATGCGGATCGGCGACGTGCGCGTCGACGGCTACCGCGACGCCCTCCAGGCCGCCGGCCTGCCGCTCGACGAGGCGCTGATCGGCCGCATCCCGAATGCGGTGGACCACGCGGCCCAGGCCGCCCTGCGGCTGCTCACGGCGTCGACAGCCAACGGATCCCCGCCGACGGCGATCGCCTGCGCCAACGATGTGATGGCGGTCGGCGTCCGGCGCTCCCTCGACCAGCTGGGCCTGCGGGCGGGGATCGATGTGGCGATCACCGGCTACGACGACTCGCCGGTCGCCGAGCTGCTGGGCCTGACCTCGATCCGCCAGCCGATCGACACAGTCGCGGCGCGGGTGGTCGAGATGCTGATCGGCGAGATCGAGCAGACGCCGGTCCCCCGGCGGGCGATCACGCTGGAGCCGACGCTGGTGGTGCGGGCCAGCTCGCGGGCCCAGGCGCTCTAGCCGGCGCTCAATGGCGGGCCAGCAGCGCGCCCCAGCCCTCGATGGGCGCGCTGATCCCCAGGCTGCGCAGCGCGTGCCACCAGGTCGCGGGATTGACGCAGATCACCGGCACGCCCAGCTCGGCCTCGGCCTGCGCGCCGACCCTGCCGGCCTTGAGATCGGTGCCGAGCTGCACCAGGGCCTCGACGCCGGGCACGCAGACCTCGGCGAAGGCCTGGCGGATGGGCTCGGCGGCGACTTCGCCGATCTCAAGCGACGAGCGGCAGCGCAGCCCGCGCTGGGCCAGCACTTCCACCCCCAGCTCGGCGAAAAACTCGACGACTTTGCCGTCCGCCAGCTCGGGATAGGGTGTCACGACGCCGATCTTGGCGGCGCCGAACAGCCGCAGCGCCCGCTCCAGCGCGTCAACCGGCGTGACCAGCTCCAGGCCGGTCTGCTCCCTGATCCGCGCTTTGAGCGCCTGGTTGCCGCCCAGCCCGTCCCACAGCACGCTGATCGAGATGCCGAGCAGCAGGAGGTCGGGCGCGGCCTGCGCGGCCTGCGCGGCGGCGGCGGGGATGGCGGCCACCACGCCCTCGACGAAGCGCCGCAGATCCGCCGGCTCGCGCCACTGGACCTGCTCGATCACGATGCGGGCGGTCGCCAGGGTCGCGCCCGGCTGCCGCATGCTCCACAGCTCCTCCTCGACCGTCAGATTGGTGGCAGGGGTCAGCACGCCGATTTTCCTGCCCCAGTTGATCGATTCTTCGCGCATCAGGCCTCCGTTCCCCCATCGCCCGGCGCGCGGGCGTCGAGAATCCACCCATAGGCCTGCTCCAGGCCGTGGGCGGCGACAAACTGGGCGCGCATCGCGGCGGTCGCCTCCTCTAGCTCGGCGCGCGCGGCCGCCGACAGCCGATTGACCGCCAGCCCGTGCTCTGTCGCCAGCAGCCGGACCGCCTCGTCATAGCGCGCCTGGGCGCGGGCGGCGAACTCCCCGCTGGCGCGCTCGATCTCGGCCCGCAGCAAGGCCTGGTGGGCTGGCGCCAGCCCGCGCCAGAAGCTCGCGTTGACCAGCTCGGCATTCAGCAGCAGCATGTGCTCGGTCAAGCTGACGTAGCCGCAGGCCTGCCACCAGCCCATCGCGATCAGATTAAAGGGCGAATTCTCGGCGGCGTCGACCGCCCCCTCGCGCAGCGCGGCCAGCGTCTGGTGATATTCGACTGGCAGCGGGTCGGCGCCGAGGGCGGCGAAGGTCGCCGCGGCCGTCCGCGATCCGTCAACGCGGACTTTTAGCCCCTTGAAATCGGCAAGGCCGGCGACCGGGCGCTCGCGCAGGATCATGTTGCGCTTGCCGATCAGCGTGTAGCCCAAGACTTCGGCAGGCACGTCGCACGCGGCGAAGCGCCCGATCAGCGCATCCGACACCTGGCTGCCGAGGGTCCAGATCTGCTGGAAATGGGCGAAGCTCCCGTAGAGATAGGGCAGATAGGATAGGCCGATCTCCGGCACATAGTCCTGAATGGCGTGGCCCGAGACCAGCTCCAGCCGGCCGTCGAGCAGCGCGGCGGTCGACTCGGCGTCAGGCGTCGGCGGCGTCACTTCGACCAGCAGCTCGCCGCCGCTCAGCGCGGCGACCCGGGCGGCGAATTCCCCGGCGATCCGGCGGCCGAAGTGGCCCTCCGGCCACAGGCAGCCGTATCCGATCATCCTCATAGGGCTCCTCATCGCTAAAAGGCTCCGGGGCGGACGGGCGCGGCGCCCAGCGGGCTCGCCAGCATGGGCGCGCTCGGGCGGGGCAGCGGCTCGGCGTCGGTCAGCAGGCGGTAGTCGCGGGCCGCAGGCTGCGGGCTGCTGCTTGGGCGCAGGGTCGCCAGCTCGGGCAGGCCGGTGAGCTGGCGGACGGCGTGGAGCGCCGAGTCCAGCGCGCCGACGATCCAGGTGTGATGGACGCTCAGGTGCTCGCCGGCGAAATAGACGTTGCCCTCGGGCTCGCGGGCGGCGTGGAACAGGCTGCGGAACTGGCCCGGCAGGAACTTGGCGTCGCCGGTGGACCACTCGTTGGGCCAGGCCACGGCGCAGGCCTCGATGAACTCGGCGCCGACATCGACGCCCGCCGGCGCATACAGCGTTTGCAGGTCGCGCAGCGCGATCCGCACCCGCTCATCAGCCGACTGGGGGAGCCAGGCCTGAGCGTCGGACATCCAGGAGTAGAGCAGCAGCACGCCGGGCCCGTCCTCGCCGAGGCCGTAGGAGGGATAGACCACCCAGCGCGACGGCATGTCGGTGATCGACTGGCCGCCGAACGAGGGCGCCGCCGTGCGCTCCCAGAAGCGGGAGCGGAAGCGCAGGCCGATTTTGTACAGCGGCTCGAAGTGCATCGCGCGGATCGCCTGCGTTTTGCGCGCCGGCCAGCGGGGCGTCTCCCACATCCGCAGCACGGCGGGCGGCACCGCCACAATCACCTTGTCGAAGATCTCCGGCTCGGCCGAGGCGGCATGATGGATGGCGATTCTGCCGTCGGGCAGCTGGGCGAGGCCCCGCACCGCCGCGCCCATCGTGATCCGCTCACGGCCGATCAGATCGGCGCAGGCGTTGGGCAGGCGGTCCATGCCGTCGGCGATGGTACGCCACGCGGCCGAGCCGAAGCTCACGTTTTCCATCACCAGCTCGGTGAAGCTGAGGTGGAATTGATTGGTTTGGGCGGTCATCACCTCGACATAATTAATCTTATCGGCGGACCAGCCGGCGATCTCGCTTAGATAGGTGTGGAGCGAATAGTTATCGTATTTGATCAGCTCGCGGAAGCCGCGGTCGAAATCCTGCCGCAGCAGGGCCAAGAAGGGCTCCAAGGCCTCCTGGAGCAGCTGCGCGGCGGGCGTGTCGCGGTCGGGCCCGTCCAGCGCGAAGCCCAGCGCCCCTGGCCGCGCCTGCGCCTCGCTGATGGTGAGCGCCTGGCCGTTGACCAAGACCGGGTTGTTGCCCGCCGGATCGTGCAGGGCGTAGGGCATGGTCGTGATCGGCGCGGCGCCCGGGGCGGCCTGGTTCAGATAGTCGATCAGATCGAAGACCGGGCGGTGGTCGGCGGTGTCCGGCACGCGCATCGCGCCGGCCTCGAAATATTGGTTCTTGGCCGCGTTGAAGCGGTGGGTGTAGATCCGGCCGCCGACGCGGGCGGGATTGGCCTCGAAGATCTGGAAATCGATGCCGAGGGATCGCAGCAGGAGGGCGGCGTACAGGCCGGCGATGCCACCGCCGGCGATGCCGACCCGCATGCCGGGCCGGAGCTGGGCCCCGTCACCTGCAAGCGGATGCCCGGCGGGACGGCGGGGGGCGTTGGCCTGGAGCCAGGCTTCGTAGGCGGCGCGCAGCGAAGGGGGCGCGTCGTCCTGGCAAGGATGGGCTTCGCTTCGATCTGACATTGGGCGGCTCCTCTGTGCGTGCTGTGCGATCTGCGGCCGGGCGCCCCCGGAGCGCCCGCCTATTAAAGCACCGCCGAGCCCGCTGCGGAAGGGGGCGACTGACATAAAAAGTGACCCAAATGCGGCGCCGACCCGGGCCCCGCACGCAGCCGCCACCCGTAAGCTCGCCAGTAAAGCCCCCGCGCCATGCTTATGGAGCAGCGGCCGGCTTTTCGCACCCAACACGTTTGATTATTGCTCTTTTTTCCATCATTCCGCCCCGTTTCGCCGAGCAGGAGCATCCAGATGACTGTTTTCAATCCCTCGCGCGTCGGCCTGGTCGACGCCCGCAACGGCACGATCTTGATCCGCGGCAATTATCCGTTGGACGCAGACGGCAACTGGGCCTACGGCGCGCTCAAGGCGGCGCTGCAAGGCCCGCTCGCAGCCAGGGCGCTCAATCCAGACCTGGACGCCTACGCGCTGGTCGATCTCGCCATCCTGTCGAACAGCGGCTGCCCGCTCCAGCAGGGCGCCGCCCCGAGCCAGCCCGCCGGCTGGGGCGAGTACCCCGCCCTGCAACGCGAGCTGGAGACCTTCGCTGGCCTTGACGCCGCCCAGTTTCCGTTCAACAGCGGCGCCTACCCGCCCCCCGGCTCGCAGCCTGCCGGCACGCCGCCCTGGACGCCGGCGAAGGCCTATCCCGCCGCTCTGGCGAAGGCCGACCCCGCGCCCGCCCTGCCGTCTGCCTTCACCTGGTGGCCGCTGGAGGCGACTGACGCGTCAGTGCCCGCTGATGCGAACGAGTGGGACCAGTTCGTCAACCCGCGCGACGCCCAGCCTGCCAGTTTCCAGCCGGGCCAGTATGGCTTCGCCGCAGCCGTCGCCTATCTCCAGGCGCTAATGGCGCAGCCCGCCGACCCGCCGCGGGCGATCTATGTCCACTGCTCCGAGGGCGCCGACCGCACCGGCGCGCTGATGGCGGGCTATCTCCTGCGCCAGTATCCGGCCCACTATCGCACCGCCGACGCAGCCATCCAAGGCGCCTGCGCAGCGGTCCGGGCTGATTTCCCGCCGCCCAATGCGAACTATTGCGCCCTGCTCAAGGCCTATCAGCTCCGTATGCACCAGTCATAGCCATCGCCCCGACCTGATAGGACAAGCTAAGCTAAGCGGCGCCGGCATTTCTGCCGGCGCCGCTCGCTGATTCAAACCGGCGCGCTAGGCCGGCTGGCCCAGCAGCGGGCCGAGGCTGCCGCTGAAGCGTAGCGCCTCCTCGGGCAGGTCGTCGGCGGCGCCGGCCAGGATCGCGGCGACATCGGCGATGGTCTGCGCCAGGCTGACATATTCGCCCGGCACCGCGCTGAACGATTCGGCGACGAAGAAGGGCTGGGATTGGAACAGCCGCAGCTTGCGGCCGCGCGCCGCCTCCCCGCTCGCAGCGGGCAGCGTATCAAGTTGACGTAATACTTCGCGAGCCTGTTGAACAAGCGCCACATGCTCCGAACTCACGAGCGGCGCGTCCTGGCGCAGCGCCGCCGACTCCGAGGCCAGCGGGTCGATCGCCGGCCAGATGTTCTGGGCGGCCAGCTCGCCGCTGAACCGCAGGCTGCCGTCCAGCCGCAGCCGCTCGATTTCGGCGGGCGGGCGATCGTCGCTGCCGAAAATCACGCTCGTCAGCGCGGCGCCCTGGGGATAGCCGCCGGCGGCTGCCGCCTGGCGCAACGGCTCCAGGTCAAGCGCGGCGGCAAGGTCGGCGTCGATGAACAGCAGGGCGTCGCGGCCGTCGGCCAGTGCTTGGGCTGCCAGCTCCAGGCCGGCGGCGAGCGTTCGCTGCAAGGCGGCCGCACCGTCAGCGCCCCGGCAGAAGATCATCGCCACGTACAGATGGGCGCCACCCTCCTCCAGCGCCACCATCAGATCCTTGATGTCGTAGGTGTGCTCCTCGAGCCCGAGCACGATGCTGGGCGCGCCGCGCAGCGACCCGGCGCGCTGGATCAGCTCCTCGATCGCCACCAGCTTGCCCACTTTGGGCTGGCTCCACATGCCGGACAGGCCGCCGCGGACCAGCGGCGCGTACAGGTCGATCACTTTGACGCCGGTCTCCAGCACGGCGCCGCCCAGCGGGCGGGGCGCGGCGCCGAGTGGATTGTCGGCGGGCGGGGCGAGCGGCCCCTTGCCGTCGATGGGCTGGCCGGCTGGGTCGATGATTCTGCCGAGCGCTGCGGCGTAGGCGGGCGAAAACGTCGTCATCGGGGGGCTCCTTTGCTAGCGATTGAGCAAATCAAGGCAGGTTTGGTGGCCTTTGTGCGCCGCCCAGTCGCGGGCGGCGCGGCCATTGCGGTCGATGAGCGCCGGATTGGCGCCGCGCGCCAGCAGCAGCGCCACCAGTTCGGCGAGCCCGCGGCTCGCGGCCCAGTGGAGCGGGGTCATGCCGTTGGCGACGGCGGCGTCTGGATCGGCGCCACGGTCCAGCAGCTGGCGGGCGGTCTCCGGCTGGTTGAAGCTGACCGCCAGGTGGAGGGCGGTTTCGCCGAACTTCGTGCTGGCGGCCACGTCGGCGCCGCGCTCCAGCAGCAGCGCGATGATCGCCGGCTGGCGGTAGGCGATCGCCCGGTGCAGCGCCGTGTAGCCGCCGAGCAACGGCACGTAGTAGGAGCGGATGTCGGTGAGCTGCTGCTCCTCGCAGGTGCCGATCAGGGCGGGATCGCTGTCCAGCAGCCCCCGCAGGTGGGCGAGGTCGCCGGTCCGCACGCTGATCAGGAATTGCACCGCCTGCGAGAACTGCGGGCGCCGCGAGGGCCGGCTGGCGTGCAAGTCGTCGTATGCCATCTGTTCCATCCTTGCCCGCAAGCGTTTGCGGGCGTCAAAAAGCCGTTTTTTGACCGTCGTGACCGGCAGGCCGAGAAAGGCCGCGATCTCGTGCTGCGGGTGGCCGCTGATGTAAAAAAGCAGCGTCACCTCCCGCTCATGGGCCGGCAGGCGATCGATGGCCTCGCGCACGAAGCGGCGCAGCTCGCGCTGCTCCACGGCGCCTTGCGGGTCGCCCTCGGGCGCCGGCTCGCTCAGGCCGGGGTCGAGCGGCACCAGCGCCGCCCGCTTGCCGCGGGTGGCCCGGTCGCCCTGCTTGAACACGATCCGGCGGAACCACCCCGGGAAGGCGGCCGGCTCGCGCAGCTGGGCCAGCGTGAGATAGGCTTCGATGAAGGCTTCCTGGGCCACATCCTCGGCCAGGTGCTGGTCGCCGACCATGGCGTAGGCCGATGCGTAGGCCATGTCCTGGAAGGCCGCCACGACCTGGCCGAACGCCGCGATGTCGCCCCGCTGCGCCGATCTGACATATCCCGCCACTGTTTCGCTCGTCATCGCATCGCTCCCTATGCCGTTGCCTTAAAGTCCCATCCGCCGCCCAAAAGGTTACTGGCGAGCGGCGGATGGAGAATGAAGAAACGAGCGGC
>DASWWB010001169.1:0-1612 GCA_036406115.1 Herpetosiphonaceae bacterium | reverse complement strand
AGTGCCGCCCTCGATCGGCACGCTGTACAGATTGAAGCTCTCATCCTGGTTCTGATCGGCGCGATAGACCACATACAAACCGTTGGGGCTGATCGCGTAGTCCACGACATCGCCGGGCGCGACAAGCGGCGCGTTAAGCCGGATGGTGCGGGCGCTGGCGAGCTGCACCGGCAGCAGCAGCAAAAGGCAATACAGCAGGCGGACAAACCATCGGCGATTTGAAAAAAAGCGTGTGCGCATACGACAGACCTTTCTGTGACACAACGGGCCAGTCGGTGTGACCGTTGCCGGGCGGCTCCCCGACATAAGTTCGATTCGGGCGGCCTCCTTTCGCTGGGCAGGGCGCCGGATTCGCCGAAACGCCGCGCGTGCCGCTAGGCCCGGGCGGGCTCAGCCGTGCGCGATGGGCGAGGGCTGCCATGAATCGCTGATGCGGCGCCGGGCACACTGATACTGCTTGGGAATACCGTCATTGTAGTGAGAGCGGTGTCAAAAAGCAACCGTGGGAAAAACGGCGCGCGATTGCATCTATACCAGGCAGAACGATTGCGGAGGACGCCGATGCCTGATTATCTGGTTTCGCTCAAAGAACTGCCCAGCGGCGAGCAGCCGCGCGAACGGCTGCGCGATCTCGGGCCGGCCGCGCTCTCCGACGCCGAGGTGCTGGCGATCGTGCTGCGCACCGGCGTCGCCGGGCTGGACGTGGTGCGATTGGCGCGCAAGCTGCTGCTGGACTACGGGGGCTGGCCTGGGTTGCAGCGGGCCTCCTTCGCCGATCTGCGGGCCTTTCGCGGCCTCGGCGACGCCAAGATCGCCCAGATCAAAGCGGCGCTCGACATCGGCCGCCGGCTGCTGCTCGCCGCCCCCGACCAGCGGCTCCAGATCAGCGCCGCCAGCGATGTCGCCGCGCTGCTCCAGCTGGAAATGGCCCACCTGGAGCAGGAGCACCTCCGGGCGGTGATCCTCAACACGCGCGGCGAGCTGCTGAAAATCGCCACCGTCACGGTCGGCTCGGTCAACAGCGCCAGCCTGCGCATCGCCGAGCTGTTCCGCGAGCCGATCAAGCTCAACGCCACCAGCCTGATTGTCGTCCACAACCACCCCTCCGGCGACCCCACGCCCTCGCCTGACGATATCCTCCTCACCAGGCAAATCATCCAGGCCGGCCAGCTGTTGGACATCGAGGTCCTCGATCACCTGATCATCGGCCAGGGCCGCTGGATCAGCCTGCGCGAGCGGCGGCTGGGCTGGTCGGCGTGAAGTGGACAAGCCGCCGCCAGGCGCTATACTGGGCGGGATGGACTGGGGCTGAGCGACAAGCGAGAGCGCATGATAGAAAACAGCGACATCAGCATCCGCCAAGCGACAGCAGGCGATGCCGGGCAGCTCGCGCGGCTGCGCTACCGGTTCCGCGCCGAGCTGGGCGCGCCGGAGGAGGACGAGGCGGCCTTCGCGGCCCGCGTCGAGCCCTGGCTGGCAGCGAGGCTGGGCGGCGGGCATGCGCCGGGATGGCTGGCGTGGGTCGCCGCCGATGCGCGCGGCCGGATCGCGGGCCATGTCTTTCTCCAGCTGATCGAGAAAATCCCCAATCCGGTGGCCGAGCCCGAGTGGC
>DASWWB010001168.1:0-4824 GCA_036406115.1 Herpetosiphonaceae bacterium | reverse complement strand
GGATCTTGTCGATTATCTCGACGGCGCCTGAATCCCGTCGCGCCCATCCGAACCGAGCGGCGGCCCCGGGAGTTTCCGGGGCCGCCGCGTGATTCATCCCGCCAGCAGGGGACGGATCGCGATCACCGTGATGTCGTCGTGCTGCTCGCTGCCGGCGACGAAGGCCGCGACCTCCGCCAGCAGCGCGTCGATCACAGCGGAGGGAGCGAGGTCGGCGGGCAGCGCCGCCAGCGCCGCCTCCAGCCGCTCGAAGCCGAAAAACTCATTGGCGGCGTCGTTGAAGGCCTCGACCACCCCGTCGCTGACCAGGACGATCAGATCCCCCGGCTCCAGCGCGACCCGGATCTCGGCGTAGCTGATCTCGGGCAGCGAGCCGAGCGGCAGGCCGTAGGCCGCCAGCTCCTCGACTTTGCCGCCGCGCACCAGCAGCGGCGCGACCATGCCGCCGTTCGCCACCGCCAGCGTCCGCCGCTCGGCGTCGATCCGCAGCGCCAGCAGCGCAGCGTTCATGCGATTGGCCTTGAGCCGCGGCGCGAGCTGGGCGTTGAGGCCGCGCAGCAGCTCGGCGGGCGCGCTGGCGGCGCGCAGATGGGTGTCGATCGCGCTCAGCACCAGGGCCATGATCAGCGCCGCCGCCACGCCCTTGCCCGAGATATCGCCGACCACCGCCGCGCCCAGGTGCGGCTCGGGGAACGCGACGAACGAGTAGAAATCGCCGCCGACCTCGGCCGCCGGCCGCGAGACCGCCCGCACCGCGAACCAGGCCGGGTCCCAGGGCAGGGCGTCCGGCAGCAGGCCGAGCTGGATATCGTGGGCCAGCTCCAGGCCGTGGCTCAGGTGGCGGTTTTTCTCGCTCAGCTGGGCGGCCAGGGCTTGCAGCTCGGCGGTGCGGGCGGCGACCTGCTCCTCCAGCCGCTCCTGGTGCTGCCGCAGCTCGGCCTCGGCCCGCCGCCGCTCGGCCAGCTCCTGCTCGGCGGCGGTGTAGAGCCGGATATTGGCGATCGCGATCGCGACGTGGTCGGCGAAGCCGGCGGCCAGCCGGGCGTGGTCGGCGCTGAAGGCGCCCGCCTCCAGCCGGTCCAGCGACAGCATGCCGATCACCTGGTCCTGCACGATCAGCGGCACGCCCATCCAGGAGCGGATCGGCGTCCCGGTGACCTTGGGAAACTCGTAGCCATCGGTCACGTCGCCGAGGATGATCGGCTCGCGGCGCTGGATCACCGCCGTGTTGGGATTGGGCCCGGGGATGGGAAAGGCGATGCCGATGATCGAGGACACATCCTGCCAGCCGCGCCCGCCAATAATCTCCAGCGATCCGTCGCGCAGCAGTTGGACCGAGGCGCTGTCGTAGGGCACGACCCGGGCCAGCTGCTCCAGGATGCGGGCCAGGGCCTCGTCCTGGCGCAGGGTGGCGGCGACCACCGCCCCGGCCTGCTGGAGCGTCTCGGCCTCGCGGGCGCGGCGCTGGGCGTCCTCGAACAGCCGGGCGTTCTCGATCGCGATCGCCGCCTGGTTGGCCATGGCTGCCATCAGGAAGACATCGCGCTGGCTGAAATCGCGCTCGTCGCGGCGGTTGATCGCCGTCATGGTGCCCAGCAGCTTGGCGCGGTAGCGCAGCGGCACCACGATCACCGAGCCGGAGCGATTGCGGCGGCGCAGACGGCGGGCCGCCGGGCTTTCGCGCGGGTCGGGGGCGCTCTTGGGCGAGAGCGCCGGCTTCAGCTCGCGCAGCACCCAGCCGCTCAAGCCCGCCCACAGCTCATCGAAACTGCCCTCGTGCATGCCGCCGGCGCCCGGCCCGCCCTTGACGAACTTCAGCACTTGGCGGGCGGCCACGTCCATCGTCACCAGAGCGATCTGGTCGGCGGCCAGCGCCCCGACCGCGCCGTCGACCACCGCCTGGAGCACATCGGGCAGCGTCTCGGAGGCGATCAGCGAGCGGGCGACCTGGTACAGCACCTCGGTCTCGGCCAGCGCCGCCTGCGTCTGCTCGAAAATATCGCGGTAGCGGCCCTCGGAGGCGGTGAGGGTTTCGATCGCCTCCCGCAGCTGCTCCTGGGAAGATTCAAGCTCGACTGCCCGCTGGTGCAGCGCGCGGTGCAGGGCCTGGCGCTCGAGCGCCGCGCTCAGCAGGGTCGCCCACTGGCCGGTGATCTCGACGCCGGTGGTGCTGCCGAACATCAGGCTGGCGAGCGGGCCGGCCAGCACCAGCACGCCCATGTCGGTCGCGGCGGTGCGGATGGGATGCAGCAGCACCAGCTCGCCGGGCAGCATGGAGGCGAACAGCTCCGGCGGCGGGAAGGCGGCGGGGGCGTAGGCCGGCGCCATCGCTTCGAGCCGCTCGTCGCCGGCAGCGTAGCCGCTGGAGACGAGCAGCCGCTCGCGGGGCGCGGCCTGGCTGTCCCACAGCGCCAGCAGCCCGCGCGTGACCGGCGTCCAGCGCAGCCAGTGCAGCAGCTCGGTCTGCTGCGGCTCGCTGCGCAGCAGCTCCAGGCTGACCATGATATTGTGGTCGATCGCGTTTTCGAGCGAGCGGCGCAGCGCGTAGTCGAACGGGTTGTGGGCGGTCTCCTGCGCGGCGGCTTCGGGGCAGCCGCACGAGCGGCGCACGACCAGCCGGTTTGGGGCCCGCACCGGATCGGCGGCCGGCAGCCCTTCCAGCAGATCGACCAGCGTCGCCAGCGCCACCCCGCCCAGCTCATCGAAGGATTGGTGGATGCTGGAGAGCGGCGGGTCGCTGTAGGCGGCCTCGACCACATCATCGAAGCCGATCAGCGCCACGTCGCCCGGCACGCGGAGGCCGGCGCCGTGCAGCGCCTCCAGCGCGCCGAAAGCGTTGGTGTCGGTGGCGGCGAAGATCGCGGTGAAGGGCGCGCCCGCCGCCAGCAGCCGCTCCACGGCGCCGGCGCCGCCCAGCTGCATCGCGTCGCCGGCGTCGATGACCAGCCGCTCATCGACCTCCAGCCCGGCCTCCGCCAGCGCTTGGCGATAGCCGGCGCAGCGCTCGCGCATGTCGTTCTGCTCCAGCAGGCCGACGAAGGCGATCCGCTCATGGCCGTGTTCGATCAGATGGCGCGTCGCCGCCAGCGCCCCGCCTTGGTTGTCCGGCAGCACCGCGACCGAACGGCCGTCGCCGTGGCGGTGGCTGATCGAGACCAACGGCCGCCCCGTCGCCGTGATCCTGGCGACATGGGCCGCGTCGACGGCGTTCAGCACCGCGATCCAGCCGTCAGCCGCTTCGGCGGCCAGCGGGTAATTCAGATGCGGCGGCGTCCGGTCGTCAAGATCGACGCCGGTTGGAATCACCAGCACGCGCACGGCGAGCCGGCGGGCCGCCTCGTGGACCCCCGCGATGATCCGACCGAAATACGAGCCGCCCAGCAACGGCGACAGGACCCCCAGAGTCAGCGTGCGCGCCATAGCCCAGGTCTCCGCCAAGCTCAACTGGGGCCATGCTAACACACCTTGGGGAAACAGGGATCAGGGGCCAGGACCGGCGGGACGGCGGGCGTGGGTTGCACAAGCTTTAAGGGATCAGGGATCAGGGGTCAGGCCGAACGGCGGCAAGACGTGTGCCGCCAAGAACCTGCTTACGGCTTCACAGCCGGCTCTGATCCCTGACCCCTGATCCCTGATCCCTGACCCCTGACCCCTAATCCCGCTGCTTCCCCACCGGATCCTTGATATAGTCGATCCCGTCCGCCAGGGCTTTGGGCGGGCGGCCGATCAGGCTGGCGGTGGCGGACTGGGGGGCGCTGTTGTCGAGGCGCAGCATCGAGAGCTGGGCGGGCGTGACCGGCGGCTTGGGCAGCAGCTTGTCCATCACCGCCACCGCCGGCTTCATCAGCGGCACCGGCACATGGATTTTGCCGCGCTTCTTGCCGAGCTTGGCCATAATCACATCCAGCATCTGCTCGTAGGTGATCGGCGCCGGGCCGCCCAGCTGATAGACCTGGCCGATCGTCGCCGGATCGTCGAGCGCCTTGAGGAAAGCGTCGATCACGTCGTCGCGCCACACCGGCTGGAACTTGGTCTTGCCGTCGCCCACCACCGGGAGGACCGGCGCCGGCAGGATCAGCAGCGGCTTGCGCACCAAATCGGCCAGCGTGTTGATGAACTCATCGCCGGCGCCGAAAATCACCGAGGGCTGGAAGACGGTCCAGTCGAGGCCGCTGCGCTCCACGTACTGCTGGGCGCGGTATTTGGTGTCCATGTAGGGCAGCGCCGGATCCGGCCGCACGCCCAGCGCGCTCATGTGGATGAAGCGCTTGACGCCGGCCTGCTTGGCGGCGTCCACCAGATTGACCGTCGCCTGGTAGTTGAAGCGCTCGAACGTCACGCCGCCGGGGCGCTCGCGGATGATCGCCACCAGGTGGATGATCGTGTCCACGCCCTCCAGGGCCGGCGGCAGCGTCGCGGGCTCGGTCACATCGCCTTTGGCGAGGGTCACGTTGTCGCCGGCCAGCTTGGCGGCCCGCGCCGGATCGCGCACCAGCAGCCGCAGCGGCTCGCCGCGCTGCCTGAGCTTTTCCACCATCCGCGAGCCGACGTAGCCGGTGCCGCCTGTCAGAAGAATCATTGATTGCTCCATTGGGTTGCAGAAGTGCGGTTGAGCCGGCGCGTGCGCCAGAGAATCGCCGGCAGGCGCCAGCATTTCTCGGCCAGGGTCAGATGGGCGCGCCGGGCAAACACATCGTAGCGATTGGCGACGATTTTATCCAGGATGCCGCGATAGACGCAAGCGGCGGTCGCCACGGCGCCGCGCGAGTCCGGGCTGAGCAGGGCGATCCCCGGCCAGCTCAGCTCGTACAGCTGGTGGGCGCG
>DASWWB010001167.1:0-1913 GCA_036406115.1 Herpetosiphonaceae bacterium | reverse complement strand
ACCTACACGCCGCTCCCCACCTACACGCCGCTCCCCACCTACACGCCCCAGGGCGGCGCGACCGCCAGCCCGACGTCGGCGCCCAGCCCGACCTCCCGCGTCATCACGCCGACCGTCGATCCCGCCCTGCCGCCCGACCTGGGGCTGCTGGGTCTGCTCAACAGCGCCCGGGCCGGCGACGCCTGCACGGCGACCCTGGCCCTGGAGCCCCGGCTGCACCAGGCCGCCCAGCTCCACGCCGAGGATCTGGCCAAGCGCGGCCAGGTCGATCATATCGGCGCCGACGGCGCGACCTACCAGGAGCGCCTGGACCGGGCCGGCTACCCCTACCAGCGGCGCGGCGAGAACATCGCCGCCGGCTACGCCACGGTCGAGGAGGTCTTCGCGGCCTGGATGGACGAGCCGCCGGATGGGCCGCACCGCGCCAATATCCTCAACTGCGCCTACCGCCACGCCGGCGTCGGCCTGGCCCTGCGCGCCGACGGCTACCGCTACTGGGTGCTCGACATGGCCGAGCCCCGCGCGCCCTAGGAGCCCGCCATGGCCGATCTCGCCGCGCTCGCCAGCTGGATCGCCCACACCCTCGGCCCGCTGCTCTGGGGCATCGGCGCCTATCTGGTGGTGCGGCTGCTGATCCTCCAGCTGCGGCGGCGGCGGGCCGTCCTCGGCCTGGTGATCGTCGGCCAGCTGCTGCCGCTGTGCTTCGGCCTGCTGGTCGGGCTGCGCCAGGCCGGCCTGTTCAACCGCGCCGGCGCCGGCGGCGCTGCCGGGCTGACGGTCTTGGTGCTGCTGGCGACGATCGCCGTGCTCCACATCGGCGACCGGCTGCTGGCGCGCTCGCTGGAGCGCCAGGGCCGGCCCGACGCCTTCCCTCGCCTGATGCGCGACATCGTGCGCGGCGGGCTGACGGTCCTGGTGCTGTTTCTCTCGATCAGCCAGTTTTTCCATGTCCAGCTCGGCACGGTGCTGCTCAGCTCAACGATCTTCACCGCCGTGGTCGGCCTGGCGCTGCAAGATTTGCTCAAAAATGTCTTCGCCGGCATCGCGCTCCAGCTTGAGCGGCCGTTCTCGCCCGGCGATTGGATTTTCATCGACCAGAACCTGGGCTACGGCCGGGTGCTGGAGATGAGCTGGCGGGCCATCCGCGCCCGGACCCGCGACGGCCATATGGTCGTGGTGCCGAACACCCAGATCGGCCAGCAGCAGATTGTCAATCTGAGCGCGATGGCGCTGCCGATCGCCATGCGGCTCAAGATCGCCGTCGACGCCAATCACCCGCCCAACGTGGTCCAGCGCGTCATCAAGCAGGCGGTGCTGGCGACCGACGGCGTGCTCGATCAGCCGGCGCCGTTCGTCTACACCCGCGAGATGACCTCGGCGGCGGCGAACTACGAGGTCAAGTTCTGGGTCGCCAACTTCGACCGCTTCCCCGAGCAGCAGGGCGAGGCGATGGCGCTGATCTGGTACGCGCTGCGCCGGGCCGATATCGCCCTGGCGCCCAACGAGCTGGTGCTGACCCGGCCGGCGGATGTCAGCGAGCGGCGGCGCCTCCACTACAGCCAGGAGCAGGTCATCAGCCGCCTGCGCCGGATCAATCTGCTCGATGTGCTGAGCGACGAGGAGGTGGCCCAGCTGGCGGCCTGCGTGGAGATCCGCCTGTTCGCCGCCGGCGAGGTGCTGGCCCACCAGGGCGCCCGCGAGACCCAGCTGTTTGCGATCGCGCGCGGCCGGGTGCGCGTGGTGCTGGCCGACGCCGACGGCAGCCCCAGCACGCTGACCGAGCTAGGCCCGGGCGAGATTTTCGGCGAGGTCGGCATGCTGATGGACGAGCCGCGCTCCGCCAGCGTCATCGCCCTCGAAGACACCAACACGATCGTGATCGACCGCGACGATATCGCGCCGCTGCTGGAGCG
>DASWWB010001166.1:0-16567 GCA_036406115.1 Herpetosiphonaceae bacterium | reverse complement strand
TCGAACAGGCGGGCGGTGCGGATGGCCAGCGAAGCCTGGGCGGCGAAGGATTCCAGCAGATTGAGATCGTTCGCGCTGAAGGAGCGGCCGGGCTCGGTGTGGACCAGCGACAGCACGCCGACCAGCAGCTCGCCCTCGTAGAGCGGCGCCGCCGAGATCGCGCTGAACATATCGCCGGCGCTGACCGGCGAGCGCTCGGCCGAGTTCCGGTAGTCGCTGATCGCGAAGGCCTGGCCTTCGGCGGCGGCCTTGCCGGCCACGCCCTCGCCGAGCTTGAGCCGGATGCCCACCACCTCCTGCGGGACCTGGTAGATCGTCCGCAGCTCAAGGGTCGAGGTCGCCTGGTCGTAGAAATAGACGCCGCCGCCGGAAGCGTCCAGCAGATCGACGGCCTGGGCGATCAGGCGCAGGATGAACTCGTCGGAGTTGAGCTGGCCGGCCAGGCCCTGGAGCGTGTCGTTGAGCGACGCCAGGGCGCGCTCGCGCTTGGCGAACTCGGCGTCGACCACCAGCCGCTCGTAGGTGGCGGCGACATAGCGGGCGAGCGCTGCGGCGCCGGCTTGCAGCTCGGCGTCGGTCGCGCCGTCGCCGGTCACAACGACGAGGCCGCGCGGCGCCTCCTCGCTGCCGATGCGGGTGTGCAGCCCGGGGCGCTGGTCCAGCCAGTCCGGCCGCGAGTCCGGCAGCGGGGCGGGGGCGAGCGGCGCTTCGGCGGCCAGCGGATGGACGGCGTCGATCATCTGGGTGGGGTTGGCGAGCGAGCGGGCGATCGGGCCGTCCAGCTCCAGCACCGTGACCGTCCAGGGGCTGTCGGGGCGGGCGGTATCGGCGGCCAGGGCGCGCATCGCCGCGAGGTCACCGGCGGCGCTGAAGGCGCTGATCAGGCTGTCGAGCTGGGCGTGGCGGTTTTGGGCCGAGCGGGCGAGGACCGCCTGCCAGAGCAGCGAGATCTGGGCGCCGAGCGCGAGGATGAAATCTTCGCCGAGCGGGCCTTCCTCTTCGAGCCGCAGCGCCAGAAGCCCGGGCGTGCGGGCGGCGCCGATCTCGGCCGAGCGCCAGTGGGCCGGGAACTGGAACGGTTTGGCGCCGTTGGTCGAGGGCGGGGGCAGCAGCGCCTGGGCCTCTTGCTCGCTCATGCCCCAGTGGGCCAGCACGGCGCGCGGCTGGCTCGTCCGCACCAGGACGCCCTGCGGGCAGGCCGGCTGCACGGCGAGCAGCGCCGCCACCCGCGTGGCAAGCGCGGCCAGATCGGGGATCGATTCGTGCGCCAGTTGGGCCAGAGCGGCCAGCAGGTGCCAGGAAGAGGAAGGTACAGTATTCATAGCGGTGCGGCCACCCTACGGCGCAGCCTTTGCAGGTGCAGACCGATTAAGAGATCGTTATCGTCCGAATTTGGCGACGCTTTTGGCGCCGTCCGCCGGAGCCTGAGCTTGGTAGCGGACGCCCTCGGCGGTTTCGCTCAGCTCGCGGATGTCGTAGAACGGCCCGTCGGCGCTGTGCAGCACGCCCACCGACAGCGACATCAGCGACGCCTGGACCTCGCTGCCGTCGGGCTGCTTGACCAGGATGTGGCCGCGCTTGCGGTCGGGGTAGCTGTAGTGCAGGCCGATCTCCTGGTCGAAGCGCTCCATGATCCGCTCCACGATCGCCCGGATGCGCTCGGTGCTGGAGGTGATTAGGAAGTCGGGGCCGGTCACCAGCTGGCCGACGAAGTCCTCGGCGCCGCCCACCTCGTTGATCACTTCGTTGATCAGGATCGCGCCGAACTTGAGCACGTCCTCGCCGACCACCGAGCCGTAGACCTGGGTGAAGGTGTCGAAGCCGTTGATGTGGACCATCGCCAGCGACCACTCGTCGGTCGCCTGGAGCACGCGCCGCAGCTCCTCGTTGATCAGCTCGGCGGTGGGCATGCCGGTGACCGGGTGGGTTCGGTTTTTCTCGCGGGCGCGGTCGAGGTTGCGCCGCACGCGCATGTGGACCTCTTCGATGTCGAAGGGCTTGACGATATAGTCGTCGGCCTGCACGTCGCCCAGGCCTTTGAGCTTGTCCTGCTTCTCGCCGCGGGCGGTGAGGAAGATGATCGGAATGTGCTTGGTGCGGGCGTTGGCGCGCAGCGCCTTGCCGATATCGTAGCCCTCCATGTCGGGCAGGTTGACGTCGAGCAGCGCCAGGTTCGGCGGGGTTTTGCGAGCCAGCTCCAGCGCAATCTGGCCGCGCATCGCCGTCATCACCTCGTAGCCTTGCGAGGTGAAGTAGATTTTGAGGAGCCCTGAGATATCAGCCTGGTCTTCGACGACGAGGATACGTTCTTTACTCACCAAATACCTCCTGCATACACACGCCGTTGATGGCGGTTGCTAATCGCGAATCTTGCCGGCGTGGACCTGCTCGATGGATTGAGCCTGCTGCACGCGCGGATCCCGGTCCGGGTAGAACACCGGCGGGCGGGTGTAGATGCCGCTCGCCACGTTTTTGGGGATCACCGCGTGATCATCGCCGTAGATCAGGGTCGTGCCTGATTCGATGTTGCGGGCCGGGTATATCACGAATCCCGAGCCGATTTTGCAGTTGTGGCCGATCGCCGAGCCGATGACCGGCAGGCCGACCTCTTCGAGCTTGCCCCGGTGGAGGGTTTTGATCGGCTTGCCCAGCAAGTCGAAGTCCGTGCATGTGTTGCCGGCGCCGATGAAGGTGTTGCGGCCGACGACGCAGAGCTGGAGGCAGGTGTTCTGGGCCACCATGGAGTTTTCCATCAGCGCGGTCATGAACAGGGCGGCGCGGAAGGGCAGGTAGCAGCGGTCGCTGACCACGCTCAGCATGATCTGCGAGCCCTGCATGATGGTCACGTTGCTGCCGATCAAACTGTTGGTGATGACGACGCCGGCGCCGATATTGACATTGTTGCCGATCACCGTCGGCCCCTGGATGATCGCCGTCGGGTCGATCGAGCAATTCTTGCCGACCTTGACCACCGCCGACGAGGAGAGGAAGTGTTTGCGCTCGATGAACGAGCGGAAGCCGATCTTGAGCTTGACCCGCCAGCTCTCGTCCACCTCTTTCTCCATCTTGCGCCCCCAGGCGAAGACGCCCAGCGGCGAGTTGGTCATGAAGATGTGGACCCAGTTTTCGATCGAGCAGATCGCCCGTAGCGGCACCTGGAACACGAGGTCGCCCTGGTTGGGCGCCATGTAGCTGGGGATGTGGTAGTAGCCCATCTCCTGGGGCTCGGTGTTGATGATCAGCGGCTTGGGCTCGGCCGCCACGCCGCGGGGGAAGTAGTAGATGTCCGCCACGTAGACATTATCGCGCTCGTGCTTGCGGATGCCCTCTTGCAGGCGCAGCCCGTGGGTTTTGATCATGGCGTCATCATGGGCAAACGCCACCTGGCAAGGCTGCCCGGTGGCGCGTGCCGCTGCGATGAAGTCGTCGATGAGCGCGGCGTTGAAATACAGATTATCCTTGTGGACCAGCAGTTCCTCGCCGCCCGCCGGGATCGCGTCCCAGCTATCGACTTCGAGGACGCTTTGGCAGTGGCGCGCCAGCAGGTCTCGTTGAAGCAACCACAGCGGTTTATTAAGGATTCGCAGATCGCGCGCCGGTTCTCCAAAGGGAGCGATAAGCGTTGGATCGCGGAGAACAATCCGTTTCATAACGAGTCCTTGCAACTCAAGACGTGAGACCGGTGGTCGCTTCTCATCTATCCACTATAGCCCCCACATAGCGGGGTGACAGCCAAGCAGATTACAGTCGGATGACACGTCCAAGAGTGTCCTTACTCGTCACCAAGGCGTCGCGGCGCTGACTTTCTGTTGATTAATCAGTCGGCTCTTTGTCGATCGCCAGGCTGCAAGCGGGGTCGCCCATCGAGCGTGCGGTGATCTGTTCGACCTTGAAGTTGTGGCCGCCGGTCACCCAGGTGAGCGCTTCTTCGATGATGCCTTGGGCGAGGTAGCAGGACGGCTTGGTGGTGGTCCGCCCCCAGCAAACGGGGCACTTCTCGATGATGTAGATGAACTGGCCTTTGCGGTCTTCGACGTGGGTCGGCTGGTCGCTGAAGCGGTCGAAGGTCTGGGCCGTCGCGTTGAGCACGATTTTCATCTTCATCGTCATGGGCATGAGTTTCAGCGCCAGGTCGGCCATGCCGAGCAGCGGGCCGAACTCTTTCAACCCCAGGCTGAAGGCGAAACGCCCGGCGCGAAGCTCCATGCCGCGGGCGCCGCGGGCACCGAACATCGTCTCGGTGGCTTCGCTGATGGTCGACAGATCCTTGAACGGGAACTCGCGCTTCAGATCATTGGGCGGATAGGTGTTGACGAGGTGTTTCATCCCTGCCATGTTGAGCAGCGCATTCACGCCCGTACGCCCCATGACGTCTTCCAGACTGAGGAGATACAATCGCCCGATTTTATTGGGATAGAAACGGCGCTCAAGCTCGCCAGACGTATTGGTGCGCTCTTCTGCCATGAGTAACTCCTTGCACTATGCTGTGAGCTTCGCAGTGGGGCAACACGGCGGGTTCGGAACGTGGCCCGGCCAGCACGCACATTGTACAATAAGGCCATACCTTCGTCAACACAACTGCGCCTTTGTTATGCCCCAAATGACAGTCGCCCGATGCCTATTGTACCCGAGATTTGATCAGCTTTTGCTTAGGGCCGAGGCCCACGCAAGACCGCTTTCAGGTACTGTCCGGTCCAGGATTCCGGCGCGAGCGCGACCTGCTCCGGCGTCCCCGCGACGACTAGCGCGCCCCCTCCCGCGCCGCCCTCCGGCCCCAGATCGATCACCCAGTCGGCGGTTTTGATCACGTCCAGGTTGTGCTCGATGACGATGACGGTGTTGCCGCCCTCGACCAGGCGGGCCAGCACGCTGAGCAGGCGCTCGATGTCGGCGAAGTGGAGCCCGGTGGTGGGCTCGTCCAGGATGTAGACGGTGCGGCCGGTGGCCCGGCGCGACAGCTCGGCTGCCAATTTGATCCGCTGCGCCTCGCCGCCCGACAGCGTCGGAGCTGGCTGGCCCAGCGTCACGTAGCCAAGCCCCACGTCGAGCAAGGTTTCCAAGCGGCGGGCGATGGCGGGAATGCGCTCGAAGAGGGCGGCGGCATCCTCGACGGTGAGGGCCAGGACATCGGCGATCGACTGCCCGCGATAGGTAATGTCCAGCGTCTCACGATTATAGCGCAATCCGCGACAGGCTTCGCAGGGCACGTAGAGATCCGGCAGGAACTGCATTTCGATCTGGACGGTGCCCTCGCCCTTGCAGGCCTCGCAGCGCCCGCCCTTGACGTTGAATGAGAATCGTCCGGCGTCGTAGCCCCTGGCCCGCGCCTCGGGCGTGCCGGCGAACAGTTTGCGCAGCGGGTCGAAGATCCCGACATAGGTCGCCGGATTGGAGCGCCCCGAGCGACCGATCGGCGCCTGGTCCACCGCCACCACTTTGTCGATCAGCTCCAGCCCGTCCAGCGCGGCGTGGCGGCCTGGCGCAGCCCGGGCGCGGTAGAAGTGCTGGGCCAGCCGGGCATGGAGGATGTCGTTGACCAGCGTGGATTTGCCCGAGCCTGAGACACCGGTCACGCAGATGAAGGTTCCGAGCGGGAACCGGGCGTCGATCCCGCGCAGGTTGTGCTCGCTGGCGCCGCGCACCGCCAGCGCCGGGCCGTCGGTCGGCCGCCTGCTCCCAGGCAGCGGGATGGCGCGCGCCCCGCTGAGGAATTGGCCGGTCAGCGAGCGGGGCTCGCGCTGGATCTGCTCCAGCGTGCCGGCGGCCACCACCTCGCCGCCATGCGCGCCGGCGCCCGGCCCGATGTCGATGATCCACTGGGCGGCGCGGATTGTTTCCTCGTCGTGCTCGACGACCAGCACTGAGTTGCCCAGGTCGCGCAGGTGGGTCAGGGTGCCCAGCAGCCGGGTGTGGTCGCGCGGATGCAAGCCGATCGACGGCTCATCCAGCACGTACAGCACGCCGGACAGCCCGGCGCCGATCTGGGTCGCCAGCCGGATTCGCTGGGCCTCGCCGCCGGACAAGGTCGCGGCAGCCCGGTCGAGCGTCAGGTAGCTCAGGCCCACATCCAGCAGGAAGCGCAGCCGGCTCTGGACTTCGCGCACGATCGGCGCGGCGATCAGCCGCTCGCGGTTGGTGTGGAGGCCGCCGGCTTGGGTGTGCAGCTCCTGGATCCAGGCATGGGCGCCGTCGATCGACAGAGCCGCCACCTGGGCGATGCTGGCGTCGCGGATGGTCACCGCCAGGGCCTCAGGGCGCAGCCGTGCCCCCTGGCAGTCCGGGCAGCGCGCCGGATTCATGTACTCGGCCAGCTGCTGGCGCGCGGTGTCGTCCTCGGCTTCGCGCAGCCGCCGCCGCAGCTGGGGCAGCACGCCCTCGAACGGCGCCTGGTTGGCGCGGACCTCGCCGCTCAGCCGGTAGCGCAGCCGGTGGCGGTCGTCGCCCGAGCCATGCAGCAGCACGTCCCGCGCCCACTGCGGCAGGTCGCGCACCGGCGCGTCCAGCGAAAAGCCCGCTGACTCGGCTAGCGAGGCCAGCAGCTCGTCCCAGTACTGGCGGGCGTTCTTGCCGGTCCGCCGCCAGGGGGCGATCGCGCCCTCCCTCAGCGAGAGGCCCGGGTCCGGGATCACCAGCTCGGGATCGAACTCGGGCAGCTCGCCCAGGCCGTCGCAGCGCGGGCAGGCGCCGTGCGGGCTGTTGAACGAGAAGGTGCGCGGTTCGATCGCCCCGCCCGCCAGCGGCCCGTGCTCCGGGCAGGCGAAGTGCTCGGAGTAGCGCACGGCCTGGCCGCCGACCTCCTGCATGATCACCGCGCCGCCGCCGGCCTTGAGCGCCGTCTCCACCGAGTCGCTGACCCGCACCCGGTCGGGGTGCTCGGTCGGCGGCGCGGGCGGGTCGGTCTGGCGGATGACCAATCGATCGACGACAATTTCGATGGTGTGCTCGCGGTTTTTATCAAGCTCGATGGGCTCGTCGAGATCCAGCACGGTGCCGTCGATCCGCGCCCGCACGAACCCGGCGCGGCGGGCGTCGTCCAGCAGCTTGGCGTGGCTGCCGCGCCGCCCTTCGGCCAGCGGCGCCAGCAGCATGATCCGCGTGCCGTCGCCGAGCGAGAGGACCGAATCGACGATCTGCTGGGGCGTCTGCTGGGCGATGGCGCGCCCGCAGACCGGGCAGTGCGGCTGGCCGATCCGGGCGTAGAGCAGCCGCAGGTAGTCGTAGACCTCGGTCACCGTGCCGACGGTCGAGCGCGGCGAGCGGCTGGTGCTTTTCTGGTCGACGGCGATCGCCGGCGAGAGGCCGCTGATCTGATCGACATCCGGCCGGTCGAGCTGGCCGAGGAACTGGCGGGCGTAGGCCGAGAGCGACTCGACGTAGCGGCGCTGGCCCTCGGCGAAGATCGTATCGAAGGCCAGCGTCGATTTGCCGGAGCCCGACAGGCCGGTGATGATCACGAGTTGGTCGCGGGGGATGGTCAGATCGATGTTTTTAAGATTATGTTCGCGCGCGCCGCGCACGACAATCGCGTTCGCCTCATCGGCGGGGGAGCCAGACGCCATTACATCGCCTCACTGCAACAACATGCGCGGGTCGCGCGGCGGAACCACGGCGGCGGGATCAGCGGCGGCGCAGCCGGACCAGCAGTTTGTCGCGGGGCTGGTTGGTGGGCAGCCAGACCCGCTCGAAGCTCTGCCCGTCCTCCAGCTCCCACGCATAGCCACGCAGCAGCTCAAGCAGCACCAGGCGCATTTCCATCTGAGCAAGAGCGAGGCCAATGCAGATCCGCGGCCCGCCGCCGAAGCCGACCAGGCTGAACGGGACGCCATGGCCCTCCTCGCGGGGCGCGGCGTAGCGGTCGGGGTCGAAACGCCCGGGCTCGCGCCATAGCTCGGGCATGTTGTGGGTGTAGACGGTCGAGTACATCGCCAGCCAGCCCTGGGGGATGGTCCAGCCGCCGTACTCGAAGCTTTCGCAGACGCCGCGAAAGCCGCCCGGCGCCGGCGGATGCACGCGCTCGCCCTCTTTGATGATGCGATCGAGCAGCGGCAGCTGGCGCAGCTGCTCGGCGCCAGCGGGATCATCGCCGACCGCTTGGCTGATTTCGGCGCGCGCCCGATCGGCTAGCTCGGGCTGGCGGGCCAGCTCGTAGCAGATCCAAGTCAGCAGCGAGGCCACCGTGTCGTGGCCGGCCCAGAGCAGCAGCAGCAGCTCCGAGCAGATCTCGCGGTCGGACGGTGGCGGCCCGCCCTGATCTGGCGCCAGCATCAGGCTCAGGGCGTCCAGCGGGGCGGGGAGCGGCTCGGAGCGGCGCTCGCGGATCAGCTCGCCCAGCGCGCGGCGGAGGCGCCGGGCGGCGCGTTTGGCCCGGCCGTAGGTGGTGCCGGGCAGATTGAGCGCCAGCGGCGTGAACAAGCCGGCGGTGAACGCATCGAAATCGGCGTGCAGGCGCCGGGCGAGCGCCGGGCTGACAGGTCCGCAGACGGTGAGCAGGGCCACGTCGAAGGCCAGCGTCTTGAGGCCGTCGAACAGGGCGAGGCGGCCGGCGGCGGCCCAGGCGGCGCAGTGGTCCGTCACGAGCCGCCGGATCGCCGGGAGCTGGTCGCGGAGCGCGGCGTGGCCCAGGGCCGGGCGCACGATCCGCCGCCGCTCGTCGTGCTCGTGGCCGTCCAGCAGCGACAGGCCGCCGCCCATCAAATCAAGCATGGCCCGGCCCCAGCCCTGGCGCCAGGAAAAATGGCGGGCGCCGCTGGCAAGCATGAACTGATTGCCCTCCGGCCCCAGCAGCACCACGCACGGGCGCCCGAGCAGATGGGTGCGCCAGACCGGGCCGTGCCTGGCGGCGCGCTCCTGGGCGAAGGCCAGCGGATCGGCCAGCCACTCGCGGATTTCGCCGATCACGGGCCAGCCGGATTGGCCGGGCGGCGCCGTGGGATGGGGTGGTGAACGGAGCATATCGCACCTCGCGCAAAGCTGTGGCCCCATTGTACCCGCCCTCGGGCTTTCGCATATAATCAACTGTTCGCTGGCGCGCCGCCACTCGCGCCTCAAGGAGCTTCTATGATGATTTTCGCACGCCGGCGGCGGCTGCCGTTGCTGTCACGCTATATTCTTGTCCAACGCTACGCCCATATCCAGCCGTTCCTGGGCCGGCGCGTGCTGGATGTGGGGTGCAGCAACGCCTATCTGGCCTCGCTGCTGCCCGCCGACGCGGAGTACATCGGGCTGGATGGCTCGCCGGCGCTGCTTGAGCAGGGGCGCCGGTTCCATCCCGGGCGCCGGCTAGTCCAGCTCGACCTGGAGCGCGACGAGCTGCCCGCGGACATCCGGGACAGCCGCTTCGACACCGTGGCGATGATGGCGCTGCTTGAGCACTTGGCCGCGCCGGCGGCCCTAGTCGCTGCGCTGGCGCCGCTGCTCAGCCCGGGCGGGCGGCTGATCATCACCACGCCCTCGCCCTTGGGGCACCGAGTCCACCGGGCGGGGGCAGCGCTGGGGTTGTTCTACCACGAGGCGGCCAACGATCACCGCTCGATGCTCAGCCTCGCGGTTTTGCGCGGATTAGCCGCCGCCGCCGGGCTGGAGATCGAGGTGTGCAGGACCTTCGCCCTCGGCTGCAACCAGCTTTTGGTCGCCCGCCGCCCCGGTTAGCGAGCGCGGCCGCCCTAATCCTTTTGGGTTAATCCAGCCTGGAAATGGCTTAAACCGCCCAGCCCCCGCATTGCGCGGGGGCTGGGCGTTGCTAATCAGCTAGCGTGTGGCTTACTGCAGCGGGATGCCGCTGTAGTCCTCGCCGACCTGGCCGGTGGCCGGGTTGCTGACGACGCGACCGACGACGATCAGCTGGCTGCCAGCCGGGCCCTCGACGACGGCGCTGCCGCCCGAGGTGCCGTCGGCGTAGTAGCCGAACTCTGCGCCAGCGGCGCCGATCTGCGACGGGTCAGAGTTGGCCTTGCCACCGGCGGGGATCGCCGCCAGGGTCTGCTGGCCGACGACCGCGCCAGCCTTGTCGTAGTACTTCACGACCGCGCCGGTCACCTGGGCGGTGCCGATGTTCTGGATCGTGAGGAACGTGCGCTGGCGATCGCGCTGGTTGGTGTTGAAGCGGGTGGCCGACCAGCGGACGTAGGGCAGCGAGGTCTTGACCGCGCCGCTCGTCGAGCCGACGAAGCCGGTGGTCAGGCCAGCGCCCGAGACCTTACCGATGGCGATGATCGGCTGGTTCGACTCGATGGTGGCAGAGCCGCTGAAGGCCGCCCACGAGGGGGTGCCGGGGCCGCCGGCGCCGCAGCCCAGGAGGCTAGCCTTGCCGCCAGCCGGGATGTTCACGGTCTGGGTGCGGGTGACGCCGGTGTCGGTCGTCGAGTTGTAGGTCACCGTGACGGTGGCCTGGGCGCTGGTGCTGGTGTTCTGCACAGCGTAGGCCGAGTTCTGGCCGCCGAAGAAGTTGCAGAGCGCCGAAGCCATGTACACCTTGGTGGCGCCAGCGGCGACACCCTCGAAGGCCAGCGACAGGTTGGCGTTGGAGCCGCTCACGCCCAGCTCGAGGACCGAGCCGACCGCGCTACCGGCGGTCTGGGTGCCGGCCTTCTTGACTTCGACCGTGGCCGAGCCGTTGAAGCTGGCGCCCAGCTCAGCGATCGAACCCGCGTCGTAGTACTTGGCGGCGTTGGCCGGCAGGTTGGCGGTGTTGATCGTGTGGGCGGCGGCGGTCTCGCCAGCGCGGTAGAACTTGACCGTCAGGTCGACGGCGCCGCTATCCGTGTTCTGGATCGAGAACTTCGAGGTCGAGCCGAACTGGTTCTTCAGCACGGTGGCGATCAGGACGTTGCCCGAGCCGGAGCTGAAGCCGTTCGACAGCGGGCGGTTCTTGGAGGGCGAGGTGCTCTCGGGGAGCTGCACCAGCGTGGCGACCAGCGGCTGGTCCGAGGACAGCACGCCCGAGCCGGTGAAGCCGGCCGACAGGCTGCTCACGGAGCCGACGAACAGCGAGGTGGCGCCGTTCGCGGGCAGCTGCGGCAGGCTGATGGCGGCGGCCGTGGTGGAGCCGTTCTCAGCGTAGAAGTCCAGGTTGATCGTGGCAGCGCCGGTGCCGACGTTCTGATAGGTGATCGACGTGGTGAACTTGGTGGTGTAGGCGTTGGTGGGGGTCTGCGCGTGAGCGGCACCCAGGCCCAACGAGGAGATGGTCAGCGCTGAGGCGAGCAGCCCAGCTTTCACTTTGGCGAACTTCACTACGTGCTCCTTTCGAGAGAAACCGTCCCGCCTGGCCGCCGTTGCGGCGTTGGCAGTGATTGGAGTATAGGGCCGCCGCCGCCGCCGCTCAATAGCCATTTCGGATTAATCGCCGGGTTATTCATCTTCCCGCCTGCTCTTGCACCAGGCTGGCCGCCGCCCGCCCCGCGATTAACCAAAGCCACGTAGGGTCAAACCCGCCTAAGTCAGGTATAATCGTGGCAGATTCGCGGGGCGAGTGCCCTGCCCGAGGAGCTATGCCGCAACAGCCGCCCATCCGCCGCCAGCGCTCGCCGCTCCGCCGCCGGACGGACTACGATTACTTGATGATGCGGGAGCTGGCGGCCGAGATCCGCCGCGCGCTCGGCCGGGCCGGCGGCGCGATCCTCGATGTCGGCTGCGGCCACCAGCCCTACCGCCAGTGGCTCGGCCCGCACCGCCTGTATGTCGGCGCCGATCTCGATTGGCGGGGCAACCGGCCCCAGGTGGCGAGCACCGCCCTCAGCCTGCCGTTCGCCGACGACTCTGCCGACACGGTGCTGTGCTTCGAGGTCCTCGAACATGTCCCCCAACCCTTCGCCGCCGTCGCCGAGCTGGCGCGCGTGCTGCGCCCCGGCGGGGTCCTGCTGCTGACCACGCCCCAGAGCTGGCGGCTCCACGAGGCGCCCCACGATTATTTCCGGTACACCCGCTTCGGGTTGCAGCGCCTGGCCGAGGACGCCGGGCTGGCCGTCGAGGAGATCCGGCCGATTGGCGGCGTCTGGGCCAACGCCGGCCAGACGGCGCTCAACGCCTGGCCCCACCGCCAGCTGGGCCCCTTGCTCAAGCCCGCGATCCTGGCGGTTAATCTAATCTGCGCCGCCCTGGAGGCGGTCTGGCGCGACCAGCGCGATCCCCTGGGCCACTTGCTGGTGGCGCGCAAGCCGCCGGCGGGGACGCCCGGGGCCGGTCCATCCTAGTTTTGTAGTGATAAGGGTTATGCGATGAGAAACATGAAACGGGTTCTGTTGGGTTTGATGGTGGTGGTGCTGGCGGCATGTTCGTCCGGCGGCCAGAATACGCCTGCCGCCGGCACGACCGCGCCAGCCGGCACGCCGCAGACCGCCCCCGCCGGCACGGCGACGATCAAGGGCCGGGTGCTCCGCCCGGACGGCACCCCGCTGGCGGAGACGTCGATCCGCTTCCCCGAGGTGTACCGCCAGAACGGCGAGGCGATGTTCGTGCTGGACGAGGCCCGCAGCCCCGGCTCGATCACCGACTCCGAGGGTAATTTCGCCGTCGTCGGCATTCCCGCCCGCGAGTATGTGATGGTTGTCGGCGATCCCTACACCAATTATGTGATTATCCTCGAGACCGACGGCACCAAGAAGGTCTTCAACGCCCCCGCCGACCAACCGCTCGACATCGGCGAGCTGAAGGTCGATCTCAAGACGCCGTAGCCAGCCCTCGGTACAGTTCGGCGTAGCTGGCGGCAGTGTGCTGCATGGTGTATGGCTGGATGCGCTCCCGGGCGCGTCCGGCCATCGCCAGCGCCGCCCCCGGGTCCTCCGCCATCCGCACCATCGCCGCCGCCAGCCGCTCGGGCGCCCCCACCGGCACCAGCAGCCCGGTCTCGCCCTCGCGCACCAGCTCCCTGCTGCCCGAGACATCGGTGGCGATCACCGGCACGCCCGCCGCCATCGCTTCCAGCACCACGGTCGGAAAGCCCTCCCACAGCGACGCCGAGACAAACACGTCAAGCTCCGCCAGCAGCTCGGGGATGTCAGAGCGCGGTCCCAGGAAGCGCACCGCGCCGGTCAGGCCGCGCGCCGCCGCCGCCGCCGCAAGCTCGTCGCGCAGCGGCCCGGCGCCGATCAGCCAGAACTCAGCGCCCGGCAGGCGCTCCAGCACGATCTCGCAGGCCGCCAGGAAGTCCCGGTGGCCTTTTTGCGGCTCCAGCCGCCCGATCAGGCCGAAGCGCGGTGCCGCGCCGGCAGCCCTGGGCGCCGCCTCGCCCCTGCCGGCGACCCGCGCCAGGAACTCGCGCCCCAGGCCGTTGTAGAGCAGCGTGGCGCGCCGGCCGCGCAGCCGGGCCATGATTCGCCGGTCCATCACCTGGCGCGTGGTCTCGGAGATGGCGACTTCGTGGTTAACCAGCCAGGGGTAGGCGGTCAGATTAATCAGCTGGCCGGCCCAGCGCCGGTTCTGCCACTGCTGGTCGGCGTGCATGGTCCGCACCAGGGGCGGATGCAGCGGATGCAGCAGCTTGCTGGCCAGCCCCAGCAGGTCGCCGCGCTCGAAATGGCTGCTGATGACCTGCGTCCGCAGCCGGCCCAGCGCCTGCCAGAGCAGCGCCTCGGCCTTGACCAGATTTTTGACGATGCCGCCGCCCGGCTCATCGAGCAGAATCAGCGTCTCGATGCCCTCGGCCTCCAGGGTCGCCCGCCAGCGCCGCTCCGAGGGCGTGCCGTAGCGCCACAGCCCGCACACCGCCGGCCGGATCAGCTCGCGCGGCAGGTGGCGGGCCAGCTGGATGCCGAACAGCGCCGCGCCGCCCGAGTGCTCCTCGGTGGCGAAGCCGTCGATCAGCTGCAAAACGCGGATGGGCTCGGTCACGCGGTCACCTCCCGGATGAGGCGCGGCAGATGCTCAAGGGTGCGGCTCAGCGCCGGGATGCGCCGCCGCAGCCGCGCGCGAATCGGCTCCTGGTCGGCCCACAGCTGATCGATCATGGCGCGGATCGGCTCCGGCTCGACCTTATCGATCGCCACCGCGTAGCGCTCCAGCCCCAGCGTCTCCATAATGCCCTCGGATTTGTGCAGGTAGCCGATCACCAGCGTCGGCACCTCGGCGCAGAGCGCGAAGATCGCCGAGTGCATGCGCGTCGCCACCATCGCCCGCATCTGGCGGTAGGCCGCTTTCAGCTCCTGGGGCGATAGGGCCTCGTCCACCACGATGATCCGCCGCTCCGGCGCGAGCTGGGCGGCGACGCGGCGGGCGATCCGGCGATCATCCTGGTCGGGGCTGGGGCCGAAGCACTGCGAGAAGACGACCACCTCGGCGCCGTAGCGGTCCTGGAGATGGGCGATCGCGGCGCGCACGGCGGCCTCGTAGCGCTCCTGCCGCCGGAACCGGTCATTCTGGCTGCCCCAGTCCATCAGCGTGAAGCCTACCAGCGGCCGGGCCGGGTCGACGCCCGCCAGGTAGGGCGCCAGCAGCTCGCGGGCGCGCTCGGCCGGAGCCTCGGCGGTGGTGAAGGCCAGGTCGGGCAACACTTGGACCGGCCGCCGCACGCCAATCTGATGGAGGAAGCGCAGCGAGCGGAACTCGCGGGCCGCCACCAGGCTGCTGCGCTCCACCAGCCAGCGCAGCAGCCGCCGCTGCGCCCGTCCCGCCACCGGCCCCAGCGACTGCGGCAGCATCACAAGCGGCTTGCCCATGATGATCGCCAGCGCCAGCCCCAGCGCCAGCCAGAGAAACGAGATGTTGGCGCCGTGACGGGCGTAGAGGTGCCCGCCGCCGAAGACTACGACTAGATCGGCGTCGTAGAAGGCCGTCATCAGGCGCCGCCGGGCCGGCTGGCGCGGCAGGAGGCGCAGGCCGGCGGCGCGGTAGGCGAACGCCGCCAGCAGCAGCCAGAGCGCGACCAGCGGCGCGCGGCGCTTGTGCCAGTGCCAGCGCCCGGCCTCGTCGATGTCCACCAGCCAGCGCACCAGCGACTCCAGGTACTCGGCGCCTGGCGGCAGCAGCTCCTCGGGGCGCGGGTCGTTGATCGTCACGCTGATCCGGGCGTCGGGGTGGGCCGCCCGCAGGCAGGCCAGGCTTTCTTGCAAAATGGCCAGGTCGCCGGCGTTTTGCGGCGAGTGGGGGTTCAGCAGCAGGATGTTCATGCGGTGTGTTGCTCGCGGCGCACCGTCACCCAGGCGCCGTAGCCGTAGCACAGCACCAGGATGAACTCGGTGGCAAGATTGACCCAGGCGGCGCCCATGACGCCGAACAGCGGGATCCAAGCCAGATTGGCCAGCGGGTTGAACAAGGCCCCGACCGCTTGCAGCTTGGTTCGCAGCGGCTGCTGGTCGTGGGCGACCATGATCGTGGCCCAGCAGAAGTTCAGGCTTTTCAGCAGCGGGATCAGGCACATGATTTGCAGCAGCGGCACCGTGCCGCTGTACTCCGGCCCGTACAGAATGCTGACCACCAGCGGCGCGGCCCAGAACAGCGCCGCCGCCACCAGCAGCCCGTAGGCCACGCTGCACACCACGCCCAGCTGGAGCGTGATCCAGTATTTGGGCGAGCCGAAGCGCTGGCGGCTGATCAGCGGCAAGATGATCTGAGAGGCGATGCCCGGCACCAGGAAGGTCGTGTTGATGATCGTCAGGCCCGGGCCGTAGAGCGCGACCGCCGCCGAGCCCGCCAGCAGCGCGATCATGGTCAGGTCGGCTTTGAGCGAGATCGTGGCCAGGATCTCCGAGGCGTAGTAGACCTTGGTCTGCTTGAGCATCGCCCACCAGCGGCGCGGCGCCCAGGCCGCCGGGCGGACCGCCCGCAGCAGCCACCAGGCCGAGCCCAGGCCGATCAGGCTGGCGCCGGTGCGATAGGCCAGCGCCCGGCCCATCGAGGCGCCCGGCCGCCAGGCGAACCAGACCAGGCCGAAAAAGACGGCAGCGATGCCGACCTGGAGCAGCGCCGCCGCCACGACCCGGGCTTGGGCCCGCAGCGCCGCGTCGGCAGTCGCCACCAGGGTCTCGCTCACCAGCGCCACGCCCGCGACGCTGACGATCGCCAGGCTGTAGCTGTCGCGGTGGGTCAGCGCCAGCAGCGGCGCCGCCACCAGCACCAGCAGGCTGAGCGCGCCCAACCGCACCGCCAGCACGTCGCCGATCGACCCCGCCAGCCCCGGCTTGCCGCTCTGGCGCAGCAGCCACGGCTCAAGCCCCAGGCTGGCGGCGCTGGCCACCGGGCTGAGCAGGGCGAACAGGGCGATGTAGAGGCCGTACTGGCTGAAGCCCATCAGCCGCGCCAGCAGGATTTGGATGACCGGGTAGATCAGCCGGGCGATGATGCTGCCGCCGATCGCCAGGCCGACGGTCAGCGTGGCCTTGACGCCCAGCGTGGCCCGCCAGGATCGCAGCGAGTTGAGGGATTTGCTTGCCAAGGATTTCATAGGCGATTCAGTCCGACGCTGCGCGCCCGGCGGCTCCGGCGCGCCGGAAGGGCTCCCTCCGGCGGCGCGGGACCGGCTCATGCGGCGCCCTGCGCGTAGAGTTCAAACCAGGAGCCGGCGAGATTGGACCAGGCGAAGCGCTCGGCATGGGCGGCGGCGGCCAGGGCCATGGCGCGGCGGCGCGGCTCGTCA
>DASWWB010001165.1:0-1603 GCA_036406115.1 Herpetosiphonaceae bacterium | reverse complement strand
GCCTGGCGCTGTTTATCGCCAACTACGAGAAGGGGCCGCAGACGGTGGAGCCCGAAGCATCGTGCAGCGGCGGCTTCGGCGATCCGCTCGACCGCTGAGGCGGATCCGCAGCGCCCCGTGAATCTAACGACAAGGGCCGCGGGCGGCTGGTTGATTGCCAGTCGCCTGCGGCCTTTGTCGCTGCAATAGAATGCCGACGCCCCGACATATCAATCTCGCTGACACAGTGCGAGGAGCCGAACGAGGCCGAGCCGGCGTCAGGACGCGCCGACCGGCTCTTTGAGCTGCCGCGAGCGGAGGCCCAGGCGAAGCGCGGAGATCAGGAAGTAGACCGCGCCCACTGCTGCGTAGCCGGCCAGGCTGTGCAGCCCGATGCTTGCCGTGTGGGCGCCCAGGAGAAACGCGCCGCCCGCGATACTTGACTGCGCCCCGCTCGCGATGATGGCCCACTGGCCGCCAAGCCGGCGGCGCCGGGCAATGCCAACCGCAAGTTGCAGCAGCCCGGCGCCTAGGGCCCAAATCCCGAAGATGGTGATCTTCGCCGGCAGCGGGCTGTGGAGCGCGATCCCGAACGCGATTGTCGCCAGCGCGCTGCCCGCAAGATTGAGATATTGGGCGATGTGGACCCGCGCGTCACCGTCCAGCCGAAGCTCGATCAGCGTGGCCGCGGCATCCCATGCCGGATAGAGCACCAAAAGCCACGCGCCGATCAGAGGCGCGGGCCGCCCCGCGAGGACCATGGCCGTGACCCAGATTGTCGAAAAAGCTGCCCGGATGAGATAGAGCTTGCGGAGGGCGTGGGCCGTTGCCGGCGCCGTGCGCGTCGGCTGGGAGGATGTGGCGGTCATTGATTGCTCCTTTTACCTACTAGTAGGTAGATAACGGGTAAAAAAATTAGCGTGGTTCCTGAAGTTGCTGGATCAGATGGGCGCTAATGTGCAGATAGCGCTCGCGCTGGCCGTAGGCGCGCGCCGCGAGCATGGCGCCTTCGAGCGTGGCGAGCAGCGTCTGGGCCGTAATTGCTGCCGCGCCGCTGAACTGGAGCGTTCCCGCCTGCTGGCCTGCCGCAAGCGCCTGCGCGAGCCATGCCTCGTGTTCCTGGTAGTAGCCCTGGACTTCGACCCGCACTGGATCCGGGAGCGTCAGCATTTCGGCCGCAAGCAGCGCGCACAGGCACATCCGGGGCTGGCCATCCACTTCCTCGCCAAAATAGGCGATATAGGCCGCCAACTGGAGCGCGGGATCAGCGATCGTTTGTTGCAGCTGGGCGAAGCCAGCTCGCGAAGCGGCGCGATAGCCGGCGACGACCGCCTGGGCAAGATCCTGCTTGCTGGGAAAATAGTAGTGAATGCTCGCTTTTTGAATGCCGATCTCCTTGGCAATATCGGCATAGCTCCAGGCGTGATAGCCGCGCGCCTGCATCAACGAGAGCGCCGAGGCGAGAATGGCCTGATGAGTTGTAGGATGTTTGTCCACGAAACAAGATCCTCGTTAGACTGACATGAAACAATTCTACCATCTAGTAGATAGAATGTCAATCACTTTCGATTATCGCGATTCAGCCCGAGCAATCAGGAGTCTCAAAAGGGATAGTGTGCTGATC
>DASWWB010001164.1:0-13774 GCA_036406115.1 Herpetosiphonaceae bacterium | reverse complement strand
GCCGTCGAATCCTGCAAAAGGTGCAGCAGCCCGACCGCCAGCGCCTCGCTGTTGCGGGCCGCGACGAGCAGCCCGTCGCGGCGGTGGTCGAGCACGTCGCGGTAGCCGGGATTGTCGGCGGCGACGACCGGGCAGCCGGCGGCCATGGCCTCCAACAGAACGATCCCGAAGCTTTCCTGGCCGGTGGACGGCGCGCAGAAGACCGTCGCGGTCTGGTAGAGCGCCGCGAGCTGTTCTTTGGTCACGTAGCCGAGAAACTGGATATTGCGCAGTCGGCTCTGGCGGATGAAGGTCGCGTAGGGCGACGGGTCGCCGCCGCCGGCGACAACCAGTCGGGCCTCAGGTAGCACGTGTTGTACCAGGGCCATGGCCTCCAGGGCGTGGCGGAAGCCCTTGCGTTCTTCGTTGAAACGGCCCACGAACAAGACGGTCGGCGCGGCGCCGAGGCCGGCGGCCGGCGGCTGCTGGCGGCCGTAGGTGGCGGCATCCACGCCGTTGGGGATGATGACGTACTCGGCCGGGAAGTAGCGCATGGCGAAGTCGCGGGCCGCCGGCGAGACCGCGATCCTGCCGCGCAGGCGGCGCGTCAGCCGCTCCAGCCAGCCCTGGACGACGGTGTAGCCCAGCGAGCGGGTGCCGGCGGCGTGGAACGTGCCGACATTGACGGCGTCGGAGCAGCTGAGGAAGGTGGTCGGCAGCGTCGGCGACAGCGGCTCGTGGATATGCACCACGTCGAAGCGCTCGCGCTCCAGGATGCGCCTGATCGCCGGCGCCAGGGTCAGCGACAGGCTGACCCGCGCCACCGAGCCGTTGACCGCCACCGGCGTGACCCGGCCCAGCGGGATGAAGTGCGGGTCGGCGGCCGGCCGCGAGCTGGGCGCGATGACCTTGGCGTAGTGGCCGAGCGCGCGGAACTGGCCCGCCAGCTGCTGGACATGCTCGCCGACGCCGCCAGGCACCCCGGCGTCGTAGGGCGAGACAAGCGCGACCCGCATGGCAGACGGCCCCAGGCGCGGTGTTTCCATCCGACCACCTCCCCTTCTACGGAGACGGCTCCTGGCCGGTCAAAAGCAGGATCAGGCTGTTGAGTTGTTCATCGTCGTAGAACTCAATGCGCAGATAGCTGGTTTTGCCGTCGCGCCGCAGCTCGACTTTCGTGCCGAGCTGGCGGGTCAGCTCCTCGACCACGGCGGCGGCGTCGATGTCGGCCGGCGCCGGGAGGCCGGCGGCCAGCGGGGTTGCGGGCTCGCCGGCGCGGACCGCCTGGCGCGAGGCCCGCGGCTGGGCGCCGGTTTGCTGGATGGCGATCCGGGCCTGGGCCGGGGTCTGGCCGTTGTGCTTGATCAGCTGGGCCAGCTTCTCGGCCTCGCGGACCGTCAGCCGGTGCTCGAGGATCTGCTCCATCGCCAGGATCTGGGTCCGCTCGTCCTCGATCGTGATGAGCTGGCGCAGGTGGCCGGCGGTCAGGCGATTATCGATCACCGCCTGCTGCAACACTTCGGGCAAGCGCAGCAACCGGAGGGCGTTGCTGATGGTCGAGCGGCTTTTGCCGACGCGCGCGCCGATCTCCTTGTGCGAGAGGCCGAAATCCTCCTGGAGCACCAGATAGGCCTGGGCCTCCTCCAGCGGGTCGAGATCGGCGCGCTGGATGTTCTCGACCAGCGCCAGCTCCACCCGCTCCTGGTCGCTCACATCCTTGATGATCACCGGCAGCTCGCGCAGCCCGGCCTGCTGCGAGGCCCGCCAGCGCCGCTCGCCGGCGATGATCATAAAGCCTTGGGCGGCGCGGGTGACCACCAGCGGCTGGATGATGCCATGGGTGCGGATCGACTCGCTCAGCTCGGCCAGGGCCTCCGAGGAGAAGTGCTGGCGCGGCTGGTGCGGGTTGGGCGTGATCTGCTCGATCGGCACGATCTGGAGCGGGCTTTCGCCTGCCTCCGCCGCCGGCGGCAGGGCGTCGTTGCGGATCAGGGCTCCCAGGCCCTGGCCAAGGCCGCGCCGTTTCGGATTCATGCGGCATCCTCCCGGCGCTCGATCTCGTCGACCAGGAGGGCGTAGGCCGAGACGCCCTTGCCCTGCGGCTCGTATTCGCGGATCGTCTGCCCGTAGCTGGGCGCCTCGCTGAGCCGGATGGAGCGCGGGATAAGCGTGTTGAAAATCCGCTGCGGGAAATAGCGCCGCACCTCGGCCACCACCTGCTGGGCCAGATTGGTCCTGCCGTCATACATCGTCATCACCACGCCGACGATATGCAGCGGCGGATTGAGGCTGGTGCGGACCAGCTCGATGGTGTTTTTGAGCTGGGCCAGCCCCTCCAGGGCCAGGAACTCGCACTGGAGCGGGATGACCACGCCTTGGGCCGCGCACAGCGCGTTGAGGGTCAGCATGCCCAGCGAGGGCGGGCAGTCGATGATCACCCGGTCGAAGCCCTCGGCGATCGGCCCGAGCGCGTCGCGCAGGCGCATGTCGCGGCGCGGCGCGTCCACCAGCTCGACTTCGGCGCCGGCCAGGTCGACGGTCGCGGGCAGCAGCGCCAGGTTGGGCCGCCCCGCGTCAAACAGCACGATCTCGGTCGGCGCGTTGCCGACCAGCACATCGTAGACGGTGGCTTTGAGCGCGCTCTTGTCGATGCCCAGGCTGGTCGTGGCGTTGCCCTGCGGGTCCATGTCGACCAACAGCACCCGCCGCCCCCTGCTGACCATCTCCGAGGCGATATTGACCGCCGACGTCGTCTTCCCAACGCCGCCCTTCTGGTTGGCGACAGCAATTATTCGTGGACTCATGCGTTTGTTCTACATAAAACAACTGTGATGCATTGTACCATAGCGCGGTTCGCTGGCGGCTATCGGGGATGGCTCGCGGCTGCTGGCTGGGTGTCCTCTGGGCAGGGCGGGAGCTGGGGAACTAGCGCGTGTCACAGAGCGGGGGTTATCAGGGATCAGGGATCAGGGGGCCAGGTTCAAGGATGGATGACTTTTGTTGCGGAATCGGCCTGGCTTCGCAGACTGACGGTTTTGCTGGCAGCGCCCGCCGCCTCGAAGTTCGGCCTGATCCCTGATCCCTGATCCCTATCCCTCCCCCAGCAGCGCCGCGATCTCCTCCCGCGTCGGCAGGGCCGGGATGGCGCCGCGCTTGGTGGTGGCGAGGGCGCCGGCGGCGTTGGCGACGCGCAGCGCCTGCTCCAGGGCTGGCACGTCCTCCCAGAGCGCCGGCCGCTCCAGCAGCCCGGCCAGCGCGGCGGCCATGAAACTGTCGCCGGCTCCGGTGGCGTCGACCGCCGCGACCGCCAGGCCGGGCAGGCCGCCGGCGCAGTTCGCGGTCAGCCAGGTGCAGCCGCCGGCGCCGCGCGTGATCAGCAGCAACCGCAGCTCCGGCGTCCACAGCGCGCGGCCGGCCCGCAGCAGGTTGTCCTCGCCGCTCAGGAAGCGCAGCTCCTCGTCGCTCACTTTGATCACGTTCGCCAGCGGCCATGCTTCGAGGATGGCGGCGTGGGCCGCCTCGGCCGAGGGCCAGAGCATCAGCCGCAGATTGGGATCGTACGAGACCAGCAGCCCGGCGGCGCGCGCCAGATCCAGCGCATGGAGCGTCGCCGCGCGCGCCGGCTCGCTGATCAGGCTGACCGAGCCGCAGTGGAAGATCCGCGCGCCCTCGATCAGGCTGGCGTCGACTTCGTCGGGCCGGTAGCGCATGTCGGCGCTGGGGTGGCGGTAAAACATGAACTCGCGCTCGCCGTCGGCGCGCAGGGTTACGAAGGCCAGCGCAGTCCTGGCCTCGCCGTCGAAGCGCAGGCCGGCGGTCTCGACGCCGTTGGCGCGCAGCGTGTCGGCCAGGAAATGGCCGAACGGATCGTCGCCGACCTTGCCCAGGAACGCGCACGACGCCCCCAGCCGGGCCAGGCCGACCGCGACGTTGGCCGGCGCGCCGCCCGCCGCCTTCTGGAAGGCCGGCGCCTCATCCAGGCTCACGCCCGACACTGTCGGCACGAAATCGATCAGCAGCTCGCCAAGGGCGATCACTTGGGCCATGCGGGTTGCCTCCGTAATGAGCTATCGGCTATCAGGTATCAGCTATCAGGGCCAGGCTTACGGCTACAGCGAGCTTTCTTGCGATCATTGGGTCTCCGGTGCCGGTCCTGATAGCTGACACCTGATAGCTGACGGCTATCCGCCCACGGTCGATCAGCTTGCGGGCGGCGCGGCGCTGCTGGTGCGCGCCACCAGGCTGATCGGCACCTGGCGCTGCTCGATCGGCGCCGCCGGATCCGCCAGCCGGGCCAGCAGCAGCTCGGCGGCCTCGCGGCCCATCCGCTCCATCGGCTGGCGGACCGTCGTCAGCCCGACGTAGGCCGCCAGCTCCAGGTCGTCGAAGCCGACGAGCGACAGGTCGCCGCCCGGCCGCAAGCCGCGCCGCTGGAGCTCGTCCAGCGCGCCGAACGCCTGCTCGTCGGTGCTGGCGAAGACGGCGGTCGGCGGCGACGGCAGCGCCAGCAGCTCCCCGATCGCGGCGCGGCCGCCGGCTCGGCCGTCGCCGATCTCGCGCTCCCAGGCCGGGTCGATCGCCAGCCCGGCGGCGGCCATGGCCGCCCGATAGCCCTCCAGGCGCAGCCGGTTGACGCTCATGCCCAGGTGCGGCCGCAGCGGCCCGCCGATGAACCCGATCCGGTGATGGCCCAGCCCGGCCAGATGTTCGACCGCCAGCCGCGCCCCCGCCGGATTGTCGATCGTCACCGAGCTGAAGCCGGGCGCGCTGGTGTCCGCCAGCACCGCCGCCAGCTTGGTCTTGAGCAGCCGCGCGGTGTCGTGCTCGCTCAGCGGCAGCGAAAGCACGATCAGCCCGTCGAGCCGGCCCAGGAACGGCATGGCGCCGAAATAGTGCTCGCGGCGCTCCATTGTCTCCACGTTGAAGATGATCAGCTGGTAGTCTGACTCGGCGATCACCGCCTCGATGCCGCGCAGCACTTCGACGAAAAACGGCCGGGTGAGGAAGGGCAGCAGCACGCCGATCGCATGGGTCCGCGCGGTGACGAGCTGGCGGGCGGCCTGGTTCGGCCGGTAGTCGAGGTCGCGGATGGCCGCCAGCACGCGCTCGCGGGTCGCGGGCCGCACGCTCGGCGAGCCGTTGAGCACTCGCGAGACGGTCGCGATCCCGACGCCCGCGCGCCGCGCGACATCTTTGATCGTGTGGCTCATCGCACCCCCTCGGCTTGGAAACGCTTCCAGGAGTATAGCCAGCGCCGCCGGCACTGTCAATGTTGATGGAAACGGCGCCACCCCCGGCCCATCCGCCGCTGCCTTGCGTTCGTACTTACCGATCGGTATACTGATCGGAACAACGAAAAGGAGCCTGTCTGATGAAACGAATCGCGCGACGGATCGCCCTGGGGCTGCTGGCGCTGCTGCTGCTGGCCGGGGGCGGGTTTTACTGGTGGGCCTCGGATGTGCCGGCGCCCATGCCCGAGGCGCTGGCCGCCCTCCAGTCCGACGGGCTGGTGCGGGTCGAGGAGCAGCCCTGGCTGACGTTCGCCCCCGCCGGGAGCGCCGCCCCAGCCGCCGGCCTGATCTTCTATCCCGGCGGCAAGGTCGACCCGCGCTCCTACGCGCCGGCAGCCCGCCGCCTGGCCGAGCGCGGCTTTCTGGTCGTGGTGCCGGCGATGCCGCTCAACCTGGCCTTTTTCGCCCCGAACCGGGCCGACGAGATCCGCGCCGCCCATCCCGAGATCGCCCGCTGGGCGGTGGGCGGCCACTCGCTCGGCGGCGCCATGGCCGCCGGCTATGCGCGCGAGCATCCCGGCGCCGTCGGCGGCCTGGTACTCTGGGCCTCCTATCCCGACGCGCCGATCGGCGACTCGGCCTTGCGGGCGCTGTCGGTCTATGGCACCAACGATGGGTTGATCGCGCGCGAGCGCATCGACCAGTCGCGGGCCGAGCTGCCTGCCGGCGCGACGTTTGTGGCCGTCGAGGGCGGCAACCACGCCCAGTTCGGTTGGTACGGCGCGCAATCCGGCGACCAGCCCGCCGCCGTCAGCCGCGAGCGCCAGCAGGATCAGGCGGTCGCGGCGACGCTGGAGCTGCTGGAGGCGCTGAGGCGCTGAGGCGCTGAGGATCGGGGATCAGGGATCAGGGATCAGGGGTCAGGGATGGTTACCCGTCTCGCTTCGGAGCCGCATTGATTTTTCGGTGGCCCCTGCTTTGGTGCCGTCCGGCCTGATCCCTGATCCCTGACCCCTAACTCCAGTTGCGCTGGCCTTGCCGGCGTCCGGCCCAACCCCTGATCCCTGGCCCCTGACACCTAAAACCACTCCCCGCTCGGCCCGGCGGCCGATTGCGCCTGCCCCCAGGCCGGCTATCGTGCCGGGGTGATCGCTCTGAAACGAGGAGGTTCCGATGGGCCAATCGCCCTACTTGCCGAAAACCTGGTACGATCCGCGGCTGCGGGTCGGCCCCTCGCCGATCCACGGCCGGGGCTTGTTCGCCGCCGCGCCCTTCGCCGCCGGCGAGACCGTGATGATCTGGGGCGGCGATCTCTACACCGCCGCCGAGCTGCGGGATGCCAAGCTGGGCCCTGGCTGGTCGTACTCCCAGGTCGACGAAGATCGCTTCTTGTTCGCCCCCGCCTCGGACATGGACTATTTCATCAACCATTCCTGCGACCCGAATATCTGGCTGGAGGACGGGCTGCGGCTGGTCGCCCGCCGGCCGATCGCCGCCGGCGAGGAGCTGCGCGGCGACTACGCGACCTGGGACTGCGAGAGCGCGTCGCCCATCGATCCCTGCCAGTGCGGGGTGGCAAGCTGCCGGCGCGTCGTCAGCGGCGCTGATTGGCGGCGCCCGGAGCTGCAAGCGCGCTACGCCGGCCATGTGCTGCCCTTCCTGGCCCGCCGCTTCGAGGCGCTGATCGGAGGTTCCGATGCCGCTTGACCGCTGGGAGGCGCTTGACGCCCTGCTGGCCGCCCGGATCGACGGCGACACCAGCGCCGTGGCCGTCGCCGTGACTGATCGCGCCGGCTTGCTGCACGCCAGCCTGCATGGCTGGGCCGACCGCGCCGCCCGCCGGCCGCTCGGTCCCGCCGATCTGTTCGAACTGGGATCGGCGGGCAAAGCCTGGGCCGCCATCTGCCTGCTGCAGCTGGCCGAGGCGGGGCGGATTGACCTGCGGGCGCCGGTCGAGGCGTATCTGCCCTGGCTGGCGCTGCCGGCGGCGGAGCCGATCACTTTCCATCATCTGCTGAGCCACACCGCCGGGCTGCCGGAAGGCCCTGACGGCCCGTCCTCGCGGGCTGACGCGCTCGCGCTCGCCGCCCAGGGGCCGTTCGCGCCAGGCGGGGATTTCGCCTACTCGAATATCGGCTACAACTTGATCGGCTATGCGCTGGAAGACATGCTCGGCGCGTCCTATGGCGCGATCGTGGGCGAGCGGATCTTCGGCCCGCTGGGTATGGCCGATTCGCTGCCGGCGACCGGGGCGGCGGACCGCAGTCGACTGGCGGCGGCGGCCGCGCCCTTCGCGCCGTGCGATGTCGCCTCGGGCTGCGCGGCGGTGACCGCGCCCGATCTCGCCGCCTACGTCCGGCTGCTGCTCAACGAGGGCGCGACCCCCGGCGGGCGGCTGCTGAGCGACGCGAGCTTCGCGCTGCTGGCGCGGCCGGTGGCGCCGGCCTGGGGCGGCTGGTACGGCTACGGGCTGGTCAGCGCGGCGCTGGACGGCAGGCGCACGCTCGGCCATCGCGGCGAAACCGCCGGCTTCAAATCCTACGCCCTGGCGGATCTCGACGCCGGCCTGGGCGCGGCGGTGCTGGTCTGCGGCGCGGCCGAGCCGATCGAATTGGGCGAAGCGGCCCTGCGCCATGCTTTTGATCATTAATAATTATTTATAGATCGAATATATGTGCTGAAATCAGCAATCGCGCATGGCATCGGCGATTTCAACATCGCTTGGCTGGTTTGATCATTGTGACGCCAATTGACACAGCGCTCCCGTATTCTGCGCTCAGTCGCCGCCCGGCGTGGGCGGCAAGCAATGATACGAAGGAGCCTATCGATGCGGATCGCAGCCCTGATCGTCGCCCTGCTGGGCGCTTTGTTCGCCGGAGCGCTCGGCTCCCTTGCCGTCCAGCGCGCCGGCGAGAACCTGGCCTACTTCGAGAAGCAGACTGGCATGACCCTGGAGGCGGCGGTGGAGTCCGGCGTGCCGTCGGCCGCCGAGGCGCTGGCCGAGGTCGGCAAGCAGCGCAACGCCGGCTACGCCCTGTTCGCCGGCGCGGCTGCCGGCCTGATCGGCGGCATCCTGGCCTTCATGCGCCAGGGCAAAATCGCGGCGGCCCTGATGATCGTCGTGGCGCTGGCGCCGCTGCTGTTCTTGCCCGCCGCCATGTTGGGCACCGCCGGCCTCATCCTGGCAGCGCTGCTGAGCTTTTTCGTCAAGCCCGCCGGCGCGGCGCTTCCCGCCAGCGGGTTCCCGGCCGCGTAGGTTGGGGATTGGGGATCGGGGGCCGGGGACTGGCTATCGCCGGTCCCTGGTCTGTTTTTTTCTAATGTAGCAAACACCGGTTGACGCAGGGCGGAGGATCCCCGATACTGGATCGGTCATTCTCTGCCGAGGATCGCTATGGGCAAACCTGCGCGGACCGCGCCTCCAACCCAGACCGTCGCGTTGGATTGTATGCAGACCCACTGCCCCGCCTGCGGCGGCACGCTCTGGCAGCAAAAAACCATCCAGCGCACGATCGTCACCTTGACCGGCGTCACCCGCCTGCATCTGACAGTCCGCGCCTGTCACACCACCACGTGCCCACAGTATCGGCGCGGCCGCCGGCCCGAGGCGGAAGGCGCGCTCGCCCTGCCCCGCCATGAGTTTGGCCTTGATCTCATTGCCCAGCTCGGCGTTTGGCGCTACCGCGATCACCGCACCGTCCCCGAACTGCATACCGCGCTCCGCCAGCGCCAACTCCCGATCAGCCAGCGGACCGTCACCAACCTGCTCGCCCGCTACGACGAATTGGTGGCCCTCCAGCTCCAGGATGTCCCCCGGCTCCGGGCAGCGCTCCAGGAGCAGGCCCACCTGGTGCTGGCGATCGACGGTCTCCAGCCCGACGTGGGCCATGAGGTGCTGTGGGTGATCCGTGAGTGTGGGTCCGGCGCCATTTTACTCGCCCGCAGCCTGTTGTCGGCGACGGCTGACGACCTTGCCCCCCTCCTGACCGAGGTCCAGCAGGCGCTGGGCCGGCCCCTTGCGGGCGTGATCTCCGACGGCCAACAATCTATTCGACGGGCGGTTGCCCGCGCCCTGCCCGACGTGCCGCACCAACTCTGCCAGTTCCACTATCTGCGGGAAGCGGCCAAGGATGTGTCTGACGCGGACCGCCATGCGAAGAAAGAACTGAAGAAACGGGTGCGCGGCATCCGCCAGGTCGAACGGGCGGTGGAGGGCGACACCACCGCCGCCGCTGCCGTCGTTCGCGGGTACTGCCTGGCGGTGCGCAGCGCACTGACGGATGACGGCCCACCGCCGCTGGATGGACCGGGCCTGCGCTTGCACGACCGCCTGACCCGCATTGCCGCCAGCCTGGACCGGCTGGCGGAAAAAGGGGGCACCAGCGCCAGCTTGCGCGCATCCAGCAGATTCTTAGCCAGGCTCTGGCGACAACGGCGGACGCCTGGCCGCCGATTGTTCAGGCGTATTCCTGGTTGGACATGCTGACGCAGATCCTGAGCAATCCGGCGGGGCATGGGCGGCGAGCGGTGGAACAGGCGTTTGGGCGCACGCTCCAAACGATTGGCCTGGTGAAACGGCATCTGGGGCCACTTCAGGCGGCCATGGACCGCCTGCTCCGGGTCACCCGAAGCTACCGAGCGGGATTGTTTCACTGCTATGACCAGACGGCCATCCCACGGACGAACAATGCGCTGGAACAGCTGTTTGGCCGGCACCGGAGCCACGAGCGACGGACGACGGGGCGCAAGCGCGGCGGGGCGGGAACGGTGCTGCATGGGCCGGTCCGGGTGCTGGCGCAGGTGGGCACGCAGCTGGAACAGGTGGATCTGACGGCGTTAGCACCGCGATCTGTGGTGGCGTGGCAGTCCCTGCGACAGACGGTTCGGCAGCGGTTTGCCCTGCGGGCGCAGGGCCACCGCTTTCGGCGCAATCCCGACGCCTATCTGGCGACACTGGAAACCCAGTATCTCAACCAGTGTTTGCTACATTAGTTTTTTTGCGCCTCATTCCGCCTTTCCAAGCCCCAGTCGCCGATCCCCAATCCTCGGCCCTGGGGTTCTGTTATGTCGTGCATCGCCAATCTCTGGTATAATTGGCGTCAGGTACGGGCCATGCTCGTATCCTTTTCTAGCTTGCTCCTTCTAGCTTGCTCCGCACTTTAAAGACACGCGCTGGCAGACGGGGATTCGCAGGTGGGTGTCAGAAAGACAGCATAGGTTTCATGGAATACCAACCGAATTTGAGCAATATCCGGCCGGGCAACGGCGGGGTGATCGCGGCGGTGGCGGACGGCAGCCGGGGCGAACAGCTGGGCCTGAAGGCCGGCGACGCGATTCTGGCCGTCAACGGCGTGCCGATGCGCGACGTGATCGACTATCGCTTCGCCATGACCGAGGAGCGCGTCAGCGTGCTGCTGCGGCAGGACGGCGCCGAGCGCGAGGTCGAGATCCGCAAAACCCTCGACGACATGCTGGGCCTTGATTTCGTGGAGCCGCTGTTCGACCGGCTGCGCACCTGCAACAACAAATGCCCGTTCTGCTTCCTGACCCAGATGCCCAAAGGGTTTCGCAAAACGCTCTACCTCAAGGATGACGACTACCGCCTCTCGTTCCTCTACGGCAACTTCGTGACCCTGACCAACCTCAAGGACGACGACTGGGAGCGGATCGAGCGCCAGCGCCTGGGGCCGATGTACGTGTCGGTCCACGCCACCGACCGCACCCTGCGCGCCATCTTGCTCGGCAAGCCGGACGTGCCCGACGTGCTGGGGCAGATTCGCCGGCTGGGCGAGATGGGGATCGATGTCCACACCCAGATCGTCGCCTGCCCGCAGCTGAACGACGGCGCGGCGCTGGCCCAGAGCATCCACGAGCTGGGCCAGCTCTACCCGGTGGTCCAGAGCATCGCGGTGGTGCCGGTCGGCCTGACCCGCTACCGCTTCGAGGGCAAGAAGCCCCAGAGCATCAAGGCGGCGATCCGCGTCCACGAGACGCCGGAGTGGATCGACACCAACTGGGAGCGCCAGGCGATCTGGCAGGAGGAGGCGCCGGTCGCCAACGAGCTGATGCAGGCGGTGGCCAACCAAGACCTGGGCTTCTGCGCGCGCCTGGGCGCCGCGACCGAGGTCGAGCTGCGGCCCTACCGCGCCGAGGAGGCGGCGGCGGTGATCGACATCTGCGAGCCGTTCCAAGAATATTTCATGGCCGAGCACGGCTCGGTGCTGGTCTACCCGTCCGACGAGTTTTATCTGCTGGCCGGCAGGCCCAGCCCGCAGGGCGAAATCTACGAGGGCTACGATCAGCTTGAGAACGGCGTCGGGCTGGTCCGCCAGTTCCAGGACGACTGGGCGGAGCTGGAAGGGCGGCTGCCGGCCCGGGTGCTCAAGCCGACGCGCATGCTGCTGGCCTGCGGCACGCTGGCGGCGCCGGTCCTGGCGCCGGTGGTCGAGCGGCTGAACCAGATCGAGCAGCTGGAGGTCGAGCTGGTGCCGGTCGCCAATCAGTTCTTCGGCGAGATGGTGACGGTCTCCGGCCTGCTGACCGGCGGCGATGTGGTCGCGGCGCTGGCGCCCCATCTGCCGGCGGATGTGGCGATGCTGCCGAAAGTGATGTTCGATCACTCCGGCACGCGGACCATCGATGAGTACACGCTTGACCGCCTGGCCGGCGAGCTGGACGCCGCGATCGTGATGGCCAGGATGCCCGATGAGATTCTCCGCATTGTCCGGCGCATGGCCCAGCCGCCATCCCGCCGGCCGAGCATGCGCCGTGTCGCGGTGGGGGCTGCTTCCTAATCTTTCGTCCCGGCCCGGCCACCGATCGCGCTCAGCAACCTCTGGGGGAAGGCCATGGACACACCGATTGTTCATCCGACGGCACCATTCGATCTGGAACAAGTGCTGGCCTTGTTGGAGCGGGCGGACGCGATCGCGAGCACCACGGCGCTGGATGAGCTGCTGCGGGCCATGCTCGAACTGCTGGTGCAGATCGCCGCAGCCCAGGCGGGGACGCTGTATCTGGTGGACGGCGAGGAGCTAGTCTTCTCGGTGATGCAGGGCGACATCGCCAGCCAGGCGCTGCTGGGGACGCGCATCCCCAGGACGACCGGCATCGCCGGGGCGACGGCCTGCGAGGGGCGGCCGTTCTGGATCGAGGATATGAGCGCCGACCCGCGCTGGGATCGGCGGATCATCGACGACAACGCATTGAGCTTTCGCTCGGTCCTGTCGTTCCCGCTCCTGCTCCAGCAGCAGGTGGTCGGCGTGATCCAGGTGTTCAATCCCGAGCGGCCCGAGCCGCGCCTGCTCCAGCTGCTCGGCAACCGCATGGCCTCGGAGGTCGAGAAGGCCCGCCTGCTCAAGCAGGCCTACCAGCGCGAGTCGCGCATGAGCGCCCTGATTGAGATTATCGGCCAGATCGGCTCGACGCTCGACCGCAATCAGCTGCTCAATATGATCATGGAGTACGGACGGACGCTGCTGGGCGCCGAGGCCAGCTCGCTGTTCCTGGTCGAGCAGGGGACCGGCGACCTGGTGCTCCATGTCTCGACCGGCCCGCTCCACGACCGGGTGCAGGCGATGCGCATCCCGAAGGGCAAAGGCATCGCCGGCTATGTCACCGAGAGCGGCGAGACGGTGCTGGTCACCGATGTGACGAAGGACTCGCGCCACTACGCGACGGCCGACCGCACCAGCGGCTTCCAGACCCGCTCGATCCTGGCGGTGCCGCTGCGGACGCGCGAGATCACGCTGGGCCAGGAGCGCCAATCGACCGCCGCCTACAACATCGGCTGCATCGAGGCGCTCAACAAGATCGAAGGCACGTTCGACCAGGACGACGTGCTGCTGTTCCAGACCCTGGCCCGCCAGGCGGCGACGGTGCTGGAGATCGCCACGCTCTACGCCGATGTCAACGAGCTGTTTTTCGATGTCATCCAGGCCTTGACGGCGGCGATCGACGCCAAGGACCCCTACACCGAGGGCCACTCGCAGCGGGTCTCGGAGTTCTCGGTCGCGGTGGCCGAGGAGCTGGCGCTCTCGCAGGAGTTCATCCACCACCTGCGGATCGGCGCCATCCTCCACGACGTGGGCAAGATCGGCGTCAGCGACCAGGTGCTGAAGAAGCCCGGCCATCTCACCCGCGAGGAGTTCGCCGAGATGAAGCTCCACCCGTCGATCGGCGAGCGCATCCTGGGCCACATCCGGCTGCTGGAGTCCGAGATGCCGGCGCTGATCGAGCATCACGAGCGCCTGGACGGCTCGGGCTATCCCAAGGGCCTGTCCGGCGACGAGATCTCGCTGGCGGGCAGGATCGTGGCTGTCGCCGACGCCTTCGACGCCATGACATCCGACCGGCCCTACCGCGCCGGCATGCCGGTCGAGGAGGCCTTCCGCCGGCTGCGAGCCGGAGCTGGCACGGAGTTTGATAGCTCCTGCGTCGAAGCGCTGTACAATGCCTTCCAGCGCGGCGCCGTCCATCCGCAGAAGGATCGCGGCAAGAGCCCCGCCGCTTGAGCCCGGCGCGCCGCCGGATCCCGGCTCTTTGTTGATTAGACCGCCGCCTGC
>DASWWB010001163.1:0-8178 GCA_036406115.1 Herpetosiphonaceae bacterium | reverse complement strand
GCTCGCGGACCAGGGCGCACAGGTCAGACAGCAGCTGCGGCTCATCCTCGGGGGCCGGCGCCTCCAGCACCGTTTCCAGCCCGGCGCTGTCACGCACCGCCACCATAAAAATCCGCCCTTCCTCCGGCGAAAGCGCGGTCGTCTCCAGGTCCAGCTGGAGGCGGCGCAGATCGTCGAAGGCCAGGCCGCGAAAATAGGCCCTGCCGGTCTGCATCAGGTATTGCTCGACCGGCCCGACGCTGTAGTAGTCGGAGCCCAGCTCGCCCAGCCGCCGCACCGGCCGGTCCAGCCGGCGCGACGCCCCTGTCAGCAGCGCCTGCTCCAGCGCCCTGCCGTCGCGGGCCGAGAGCAGATAGCGGTAGCTGCCGTCCGGCCCGTCCAGCTCGCGGACTGTGACCGCGCCGCCCCGGACGCTCGCCGCCGCCTGATCCGGCGCCAGCGGCACGAGCGCCGCGCCGAGATGGGCCGCGTCCGCCAGCGAGCGGGCGAACAGCCAGGGCCTGAAGCTCGCCCGCTCGCAGCTCAGCTCGCCGTCCAGCCGCCGCCAGACCAGCGCCCGGCCCCGGCGGTCGGCCCAGACCGAGACAATCCCCGGCGTCGGGTCCCAGCCAAACAGCCATTCGTCAGCGGTCGCCTCGGTCGCGCTCATCGGATCCGTCCTCTCGCTCAGCGGTCGCAAGGCGGCAACTATAGCACAGAAGTTCGGCGCGCGGTCAATCGTAGCAAGCTGGCGGAGCGCTGCCGCGCCGGGTCGGACGTGCGTCGCGATGTCGCGCTTCAGGACGGCGCTAGGCGAAGCTATTGGCATAAGGGGCGCAAAAAGCCCGGGGCGCCGATCGGCTGATCGGCGCCCCGGGCGTGAGAGGTTCGGGCGGGCGTTAGCGGCCGGCGGGCAGGAGCGCCGCCTTCTGGGCGGTGGCGGCGTCGACCACCGGCAGGCTGGTGGCGAACGAGCGCTCGAAAGCCGTGCCGTCGGCGGCGGTGCCGGTCACCGTGACCGCCAGCTGGTACAGGCCGGCGGCCTGCGGCAGCGCCAGGCTCGGCTGGGCCTTGGCGGCGCCGGCGGCCGAGGCCGTCAGCTGGGTCGGCAGCGCCAGGGGCAGCTCGCGGCCGACAGCGGTGCCGGTCAGCAGGACCTCGGTGTTCAGGCTGCGGGCCGGTGCCTTGCCCAGGGTCGCGACCTGGAGGCTGAGCTGGGCGCCGGGGGCGAGCAGGGCCTGGTCGCGCTGGAGGCTCAGGCGCAGCGCGCTGTCGATCTGGGCGGTCAGCAGGTAGCCGGCGCCGGGCGCGCCGCGCAGCTCGACGGTCCACTGGCCGGCGACGGGCTTGCCGACCTGGGCCGAATAGTGGAAGCCGCCGCGGAACAGCTCGTCGTCAGCGGCCGGCTTGGCGGCGGGGTAGGCCGCGCCCTGCGGGTCGACGAACGTCACCTGGAGATCCGCGCGGTCCGAGATCAGATCGAAGCTGACCTGGCTGGCGCCGCCTTCGACCGGCAGCCGCAGCAGCTCCGTGTCGCCGGCCAGCTGGCCGCCGCGCAGGATCGAGTCGCTGGCCAGGACCGGGGCGGCTTGGGGCGCGGCCTCGGCCTTGGCCGTGGGCTCCACCAGCGACGTGCGCCAGAACGAGCGCACCGAGGGCTCGATCCGGGTCCAGACATCGCTGCCCTTGCGGATATTGTCGTGGTTCAGATTAGCGGTGAACAGCCGGCTGTACTGGCGCGGGTGGTTGGAGCTGATCACCGTGACCACGCCGTCGTTGTCGCCCGGCAGGTAGGCGCCGCCGAACCACATCGCCGAGAACAGCGAGCCGTGGTTGGTGCCGCCCGAGGTGTGGTAGCGGAAGTTGGCGTTCTCGGCCCGGCCGTCGGTCTGCGAGCGGAACGCGCTCATCTGGCCCATCTGCATCGAGTAGGTGCCGTCGTCCTTCTGGCCCAGCAGCGAGGCCAGCCAGCCGGCCCACCAGCTGTAGGCCAGGTCGGCCAGCTGCGAGCCATGGTGCGGCGAGCTGAGCGTCACGATGTTCTGGACCTTGCGCGAGGCGCCGTAGTGGACCAGCGCGCTGTTGGTGTCCGCGCCGCCCTTGCTGTGGGCGATCACGTTGACCGAGCTGACGCCGTAGTGGCGCAGGATCACGTCAAGCTGGCGGTTGAAGGTCGAGCCGTTGGCCCAGACCGAGGACGCGGGGCCGTCGACTTCATCATCAAGGCTGACAAAGGCGGTGCGGTAGCCGGAGGCGTAGGCCTTGTCATACATGTCGTTGGTGCCCGAGTAGGTCGTCGGCCCCCACCAGTTGGTGGCTTTGCCGTGCAGGCCATGGACGAACACCAGCACCGGTTTGCCGCCGCTGTTCGGCGGCACCGCGCCGACCCAGACCCGGCCCTTGCCGGCGCCGTTGACTTCCGCAATCAGCGTGGGCGTTGGGGCCGCCGCCGCCACCGAGGCCCGCGCCGCGCGCGAGGGGGCTACGAAGACCGACAAGACCAGCGCCGCCAGAACCATGAATACGCCAAGCCGACGAATCATTGACCGCTCCTTTGCGACTAGATTTTGGCCAGACCAGTTAATAATTGTAAAAACCGATAGCGGCAGTATAGCACACTCCGCCGATTTGGCAAGGCCTGGCGTCGGTTCCGGCCATGACTTTTAGACTATTCTTAACACAATCAGCCAATCGCCGCCGGCCCGCCGCGCCGTGTGATACTTCCCGGCCCCGTTGGTATTAACCTGCGAACGTTCGCCGCCCGAGAAGCTTCTACCGCGAGGTCACCATGGCTGCCGAATCATCGGAGGAGATCACATTTGACGCAATCTACGCCGCCTATTTCCGGCCGGTCTACAACTACGCCTACTACCGGCTGCGCGACATCGCCGCCGCCGACGATCTGACAGCCCAGATTTTCGAGCGCGTCCTGCGCAACTTCCACCGCTACCGGCCCGAGCGGGCGCCGTTCCCGGTCTGGCTCTGGACCATCGCCCGCCGCGCGGTGCAAACCTACGCCGCCCGCCAGCGCCTGATCCGCTGGCTGCCGCTCGCCGGCGCCGCCGAGCGCCCCTCCGGCCACAGCCCCGAGGAGATTGTCCTGGCGCGGTTGGACCAACAGGCGCTGGTCGCCGCGTTCGCCACCCTCAGCGCCCGCGAGCAGGATCTCGTCGCCCTCAAGTTTGTCGGCGGCCTCACCAACCGCCAGATCGCCGCCGTCGCCGGCCTCAGCGAAAGCAATGTCGGCACGATCGTCGCCAGGACCCTGCGCAAACTCCGGGGGCTGCTCGCCGATCCGCACCATGAACAAGAGGACGCTTATGTCAAATCAATCATATCCCGCTAGCTCCGGCGACGGCGCCGCGCCCAGGCTCGAACCGGAGCTAGCGGAGTTCGCCGACCTGGCCCGGCGCATCGCCGAGCTGGACCCGGCCGCCCACAGCCGCCTCGGCGGCGAGCTGCCTCGGCGGCTGCGCGCCGTCCGCGAGACCATCGAATCGCGTCAGAGCAAAGGAGATCGAATCATGACTGCTTCGCCGCGCCGCCGGGCGCTGACAACCTTCGCCATCGCCGCCGGCCTGCTGCTCGCCCTCACGCTCAGCATCGCCCCGGGCCGCTCGGCGCTCGCCGCCATGCTGCGCCAGATCGGCCTGATCCGGGTCACCGACGAGCCGACCGTGGCCGATGAGCTGGACGGCCAGCCCATGCCGTTCTGGGATCCGGAAGCGCCCGCGCCGACGCCGCTGCCGGCGCCAACCGTTCTGAGCGACAGCGCCGCCGAGCAAGCCTTCGGCGCCGCCGTCTACGAGCCGGGCTGGCTGCCGGCGGGCTTCGGCTTGCAGGTCCGCGAAGTTCTCGGCGGCGCTGCCGGCGCCACCGCGCTCGCCTTCTACACCAATCCCGCCCAGGGGGGCGACACGGGGCCGGCCTTCGTCAAGCTGAGCCAGACCAGCGGCGACCCGGCCCAGGCAAGCTCGCTGGCGATCGGCCAGGCGCCGACCAGCGACGTGACGGTGCGCGGCCAGGCCGGGCTTTGGGTCGATCAGGCCGCGCTGATGTTCAAGGCCGACGGCGCCGGCAACATCACCGGCGCCGGGATCAATCTGCTGATCTGGAGCGAGGGCGCCAACACCTTCGTGCTGGAAAGCAACCAGCTGGGCCAGGCTGATCTGCTCGCGATCGCCGAAGCGCTCCAGCCCTGACGCGCCCGGGCGGCGCCGAGGAGCGCCGAAAAAGCGCCGGCCTTTCCTCGCCCTGAGGGAGAGGAAAGGCCGGCGCTTTTTAGTCAGGAAAATCGACGCCGCTCTGCTACAATTTGGGTGATTGGCGAGGCGCGGCGTGCCGCGCATGAAAGGCTGGCGGCAATGGACACGATTCTGCCCGGCGTCTATCGGCTGCGGGGATTGGTGGCCGGCAATGTCTATGCGATCGAAGATCCCGACGGCATCACCTTGATTGACACGAGCATCCCGCCTTCGGGCGCCAAAATCCTCGACCAGGTGGCGCAGCTCGGCCACCCGCCGACCGCGATCAAGCGGATTCTGATCACCCACGCCCATCCCGACCACGTCGGCGGCCTGCCGGAGATCAAGCGCCACTGCGACGCCCAAGTGTGGGCCTCGGAGCTTGAGGCGCCGGTGATCCGGGGCGAAATCCCCATCCCCCAGACGCCGCCCCATCGCCGGCGCGGGCTGGCCAAGCTGATCGTCCTGCCCGAGACGCGGCTGCCCGCAGTGCCGGTGGACCGCTATCTCAGCGACGGCGAGCTGCTGCCCGAGGTGCTGGGCGGCCTGCGCGTGGTCGGAACGCCGGGCCACGCCCCGGGCCACCTGGCCTTCTGGCAGCCCGAGCGCCGCCTGCTGTTCTGCGGCGATGTGCTGTTCCGGCTGCCCAATCTGCGCCTGCCCTATTCGTTCCTCACCGTCGACATGGACGAGAACCGGCGCTCGATCGCCAAGCTGGCGGAGCTTGACGCCGCGATCGTCTGCTTCGGCCACGGCAATCCGTTGAGCGACGACACCGCCGCCGCGATCCGCCGCTTCGCCGAGCGCGTCCGCCTTGATTGAGCCACGGCAGAGCAGGGAGAAAAGGGATGAGCGACGAATCGCTGAATGAAACCAGCCGCTCGATCTGGGACGCCAACGCGGAGTTCTGGGATGCGAGCCTGGGCGCCGAGGGCAACCGCTTCCATCGCATGATTGTCGAGCCGGCGGTCCTGAGCCTGCTGGCGCCGCAAGCGGGCGAGCGCATCGTGGAGCTGGGCTGCGGCAACGGCGCGTTCGCCCGCCGCCTGGCGAGCCTGGGCGCCGATGTGCTGGCCACGGACTTCAGCGCCGGGCTGCTGGAGCGCGCCCGCGCCCGCAGCTGCCCCGGCCCCGGCGCCATCGCCTACGCCCAGGCCGACGCCACCGACCTGGCCCAGCTGCTGGCGCTTGGCGAGCGCCGCTTCGACGCCGCCGTCTGCCTGATGGCGCTGATGGACATGCCGGAGATCGAGCCCGCGTTCCACGGCATGAGCCGGCTGCTGAAGCCGGGCGGGCGCTGCGTGTTCGCGCTCCAGCACCCCAGCTTCAACTCCAACGGCGCGGCGAAAACCGTCAGCTGGGAGGACCGCGACGGCGAGCTGATCGAGCGGCGCGCCATGCAGGTCTGGCGCTACCGCACCGCCTGGGCCGAGCGCGCGATCGGCATCCAGGGCCAGGGCCAAGCGCATTATGTCTTCCACCGGCCGCTCCACGTCCTGCTCGGCGCCGCCTTCGCCGCCGGCTTTGTCCTCGACGGGCTGGAGGAGCCCGCCGATCCGGCCGCTCCGGATCCGCAGCGCTGGCAGGCATGGTCCAATTTCAAGGAAACTCCGCCCGTGCTGGCCGCCCGCCTGCGCCTGCGCTGAGGGGCGGCCGGCATCCCATCGACGAAACTTGACTAATCCTAAACACTGAAAGGAAGCTAGGCATGACACTCACCCTAGTCCAGGCCAACGCCATCATCGAGGCCGCCCTCGCCGAGGGGCGCCGCCGCCAGCTGGCCCCGCTCGCCGTCGCCGTGCTTGACAGCGGCGGCCATCTGATCGCCTTCCAGCGGGAGGATGGCGCCGGGTTCGCCCGGATCGACATCGCCTGCGGCAAAGCCTGGGGCGCGCTGGGCATGGGCTTCGACACCCGCGAGCTGGCGCGGCGCGCCGAGCATTGGCCGACCTTCGTCGCGGCGCTTGCCACCGCCACCCAGGGCCGGATGATCCCCTCGCCCGGCGGCGTGCTGATCCGCTCGGCCGGGGGCGGGCTGATCGGCGCCGTCGGCATCTCGGGCGATGTCGGCGACGAGGACGAAGCCTGCGCCTTCGCCGGGCTCGCCGCCGCCGGGCTGGGCGCTCCGCCATCGCCGGCCGCCGAGGCCTGAACCGCCGCCGCCAGGGCCTGGGCACCGCCTATTTGACAAGACTGAAAGCGGTTGCTACACTACGGCCAAATAAAAACAGTTAATTCCGTTTCAATTGATTATACGATCTTGCTGACAGCGCCGAAGCCCGCATGGGCCAGTCCGGAGGGACGGCGCTGTCTGAGAAAAGGACCGGCTATGGCTTCGAGGAACCACCGATGACCGCCCGCGCCGCCGCGCTCCCGTCAACAGGCGGGCGCTCGCGCCTGCGCCTGCTGGGCGGTTTCGGCCTGTGCGGGCTGGCGCTGCTGGCGGCGATCATCGCCAGCGTGGCGCTGGGCGCCGCCGACATCGCGCCGGCCACGGTCTGGCAGGCGGTCAGCGCCTTCGACCCCGGCTCGCCCAACCATCTGATCATCCGCACCCTGCGCCTGCCTCGCGCGCTGGTCGCCGGGCTGGTGGGCGCGGCGCTGGCGGTGGCCGGCGGCGTGATGCAGGGCCTGACCCGCAACCCGCTGGCTGACGCCAGCCTGCTGGGCATCGAAAGCGGCGCGGCGCTGGGCGTGGTGGCGGCGGTCAGCTTCCTCAAACTGACCGAGCTGCGAACCTACGCGCTGTTCGCCTTCGCCGGCGCCGCGCTGACCGCCGGCGCCGTCTACGCCTTGGGCGCGCTCGGCCGCGGCGGACCCACCCCGCTCAATCTAACCATTGCCGGCGCCGTGCTCGGCGCGCTGCTCTCCTCGCTCACCACCGTTTTGCTGCTGCTGAATAAAGAAACGCTGGAGAACGTCCGCTTCTGGCTGGCGGGCTCGGTGGCCGGCCGCGACCTGACGCTGCTGGCCCAGGCCGCGCCGTACCTGCTGGCCGGTCTGGCCCTGGCGCTGGTCCTCGGGCGCCAGATCACCACCGCCTCGCTGGGCGAGGACGTGGCCCGCGGCCTGGGCCAGAACACCGCATGGGTCAAGGGCGGCTCGGCGCTGGCGGTGGTGCTGCTGGCCGGCGGCGCGGTCGCGGTCGCCGGGCCGGTCGGATTCATCGGCCTGGTGATCCCGCACGCCGTGCGCTTCCTGGTCGGCACCGACTACCGCTGGATCCTGCCCTACTCGGCGCTGCTGGGGGCGATTTTCCTGATCCTGGCCGACATCGCCGCCCGCATGATCCTGCGCCCGCTCGAAATCCCGGTCGGCATCATGACCGCAGTGATCGGCGGGCCGTTCTTCGTCTATCTGGTGCGCTGGAGGGTCAAGCGATGACATCGCGCGCGTCCTGGCTGGCCGTTCGCCTGCGCCGGCCGGCAGTCTCATTCCGGATCGACCGCCGCGCGCCGCTGGTGATCGCGCTCGGCCTGCTGGCGACGCTGGCGCTGATCGTAGTCACGATCGGGGTCGGCGAGTATCCGATCTCAGCCGGCGACGTGCTGCGCACGCTGCTCGGCCTGCCGACCGCCGAGGACTACAGCTTCATCGTGCTGACCCTGCGCCTGCCGCGCAGCCTGGTCGCGGCGCTGGTCGGCCTGGCGCTGGGCGTGGCCGGCGCGATCCTGCAAGGGCTGACCCGCAACCCGCTGGCCGATCCCGGCATCCTGGGCATCAGCTCGGGGGCGGGATTGGTGGCGGTGGCGCTGATCGTCCTGTTCAAAACCGTGCCGTCCGGCGCGCTGCCGCTGGCCTCGTTCGGCGGCGCGGCGCTGGTCGCCGGCCTGATCTACGTCCTGGCCTGGCGCGGCGGCGACTCGTCCTTGCGCCTGATCCTGATCGGCGTCGGCATCGGCGCCGTCACCACCGCCATGACCTCGCTGCTGATCACCTTCGGCGATGTCTCCGA